>CAZKOQ010000091.1:0-8400 GCA_964554425.1 uncultured Pirellulales bacterium
GCTGTTCAATCTGGCTGGAGAGCCGGCCTCAAAGACAAACTGGGTGCACTTCAGGATTATTGACGAAACAGCCGAATCAGGGTCAACTCAATATGATGGTGACTTCCTGGGACTTTATATGACCCTCGAGCAACTGGACGGCCGTTTTCTTGATGAGCACGGCCTGCCGGACGGCAATTTCTATAAAATGGATGGAGAGTATCCAGATGGCTGCGACAAGCAAAACCAGGGGCCGACAGCCGTCCTGGATAAGTCCGATGTTATCGCCTTCAGGAATGCATATCAGGCCAGCCCTTCCGACGCCTGGTGGAGGGCAAATGTGGATTTGTCTTCATACTACGGCTACCGAACAATTCTTGAAGGCGTCCATCATTACGATAACGGTTATGGGAAGAATTATTTCTACTATCTCAACCCGCTAACAACGGTGTGGGCACAGCTACCCTGGGATGCTGACCTGACCTGGGCCGACAATATGTATGGAAATGGAAATGAGCCGTTTAAGGCAAACGGCTTGTTGAACAAGAGCAGTCTTAATCTGGAGTATAAAAATAAGGTGCGCGAGATTCGTAACCTGCTTTTCAATACGGAACAGGGCTGGCAACTGATTGACGATTACGCTGCTATCATTGACGACCCTAATCAAGGAGGCCTGTCGTTTGTCGATGCAGATAGGGCAATGTGGGACTACAATCCCATTATGACAAGCGCGTATATTAATTCATCCAAAGCCGGAACCGGGCGGTTCTATCAGAAAGCCACCACCAAAAATTTTGAGGGTATGGTCCAGATTATGAAAAATTATGTCTCTTCCCGTGGAAGCTCAGTGCTGGACCCAATCGCTGCTGACACTGCTATCCCGAACACACCGACAATAACCTCAACCTGCCCGCCCGGTTATCCCATAAATGCCTTGACATTTCAGACCAGCTCTTTCAACGACCCTCAGGGCAGCGGAACCTTTGGCGCGATGAAATGGCGTATCGCTGAGATAGCCGACGGCTCTAAAAGCCAGCCGGGCAAATACGAGATTGAAACCGTCTGGGAAAGCGGCGAGATTACGCCGTTCAGCAACACAATACAAATTCCCGCCACTGTCGTCAAAGTGGGCAATATCTATCGTGTTCGCTGCCGGATGAAAGATAACACCGGCCGCTGGAGCCACTGGTCATCGCCGATTCAGTTCACAGCGGGCGAGCCACTGGCAGCAGGCGTGCTGGAGAATCTTCGAATCACCGAACTGATGTATAATCCTGCTCCAAGTGGCTCTTATAACGACTATGACTATGAATTTATTGAGCTAAAGAATACTGGAGATGAAACGCTGGATTTGACCTACGTGCGTTTTGTCGAGGGCATTACATTCGGTTTTGACGGCAACGATGTTACAAGTCTTGCACCCGGCCAGTTTGTGCTGGTGGTCAAGAACAAGGCGGCTTTTGAATCTCGCTATGGCACAGGTCTCTCCAGCCGAATCGCCGGAAATTTCACCACCGGCAAGCTAGACAATGCCGGAGAGAGAGTTACCCTGGAAGATTTCTGGAATGGGACCATTGCTGATTTTGAATATAACAACGGTCGCGGCTGGCCTTTAGCAGCCGATGGCACGGGCCATTCGCTTGTGCCTTTGAATTCGGCATTGGCAGGCGAGCCGGATGGGTCTTTGCATTACGGCGGCAACTGGCGCGCCAGCACTTATATGGGAGGTTCTCCCGGCCAGGATGACCCTGAGCCGATAATCAACGTCGTCATCAATGAAATTATGGCGCATACTGATTACAATGACCCTCTACATCCTGAGTACGATTCAAACGACTGGATTGAGCTTTACAATATTAGTGCATCACCGGTTAATCTGAATAGTAACTGGTATCTCAGTGACGATATTGATGATTTGAAAAAATGGGCCATTCCCGCCGGCCAGCTCGCTGGTCACAGTAGGATTGCTTTTGACGAGGTTAACGGTTTCCACAAGCCCTTACCCAACGGATTCGGCTTGAACAAGGGAGGAGAACAGGTCGTTTTGTCTTATCTGCCCGGCGGTCAGCAAGACCGTGTAGTTGACTGTATCAGCTTCAAAGGCGAGGAAAACAACATATCAGTAGGTCGCTGCCCTGATGGCGGAACATATTGGTTCCATTTGACGCCATCGAGAAACACAGCCAATACGACTCCTGTTCTGGACATAATGATAAATGAACTGATGTATCACCCTGTTGACCCGAATGATGAGTATATTGAGTTGTATAATCCCACAACAAGCCAGGTTTATCTGGCAAATACCGTTGACACCTGGCGTCTGGATGGTGCGGTAAATTACACATTCCCGGCAGGTATTTCAATTCCTGCCAGCGGCCGGCTTATAGTAGTCGGCTTCGACCCTTATACAGAGACCGCCCGCTTAAACGATTTTATCGCTGCATATAAGACAGGGCCTTTGACGGCCGGCGTGAACATAATTGGGCCGTGGTCGGGAGACCTTTCCAATAGTAGCGAACGGCTTGCTGTGGAAAGACCCCAGGCGCCGGACCTGTCGGGCGACCCGATTTCCTGGGTGATTGTCGATGAAGTGGTTTACGCCGACTTCTCGCCGTGGCCCGAATCTCCCGATGGCGAGAGCGATGCCTTGCAGAGAATCTTTACCGACCGGTATCATTGCGGCAATGACCCCGCAAACTGGCAGCCAGCAACGCCTACGCCCGGCAAGAATCCATAGATTCTTTTTCGCGAATTGCCTCGGCTCGAGTCGCGTTTTTTCTGTCACGCAAGGATGGGCTTATAACCGCTTTCTGCCAATGATTTCATCTGCCAGCCCGTCGGCTCCATAGACCTTTCGCAAGGCCTCAATGATTGCCTGAGAATTAACGGAGACCGCTCGTGCCTGAAAATCCGTATAAGCAAAGTCCAGCACCAACGACTGAATGTTTCCGTCGAAAATAATGCCGACAAACTCGCCCTGCCGATTAATGACGGGGCTGCCCGAATTGCCGCCAATAATGTCGGCAGTGGAGACGAAATTGAACGGCGTTTTCAAATTGAGTTTGTTTTTCCTGTCAATCCATCGCCGAGGCAGGTCAAACGGCGGTTTGTAATTGTGGGCCGCCGCCCGCTCGTAAAGACCGGCAAAGGTGGTTTGGAATGGAATTGCTTTCCCGTTTTCTTCATAGCCCTTAATTGTGCCGAACGCAAGACGAAGCGTGAAGGTTGCGTCCGGATACGAACTGGTTTTCTCCAGTGCAAACCTGGCCTGTGCTATTTTGGCGTGGGCCTGGCGTTTAATCTCATCCTGCGTTTCGATTATCTTTCGCACGGCTCGCGCCTCAGGGTCAACCAGTCGGGCCAGCTCAATCATAGGGTCATTTGTGGCTTCTACCTCATCAATTGTTCCTGCATAAAGCTTTCTGCGAAGCGCCACATCCTTCAATTTGGTCCCCAGAACCAGTTCGGCCGCGCGGTCCCGCGGCGACCTGCCCGCCAGCACCTTCTGAACTACTGGGTGGGAATAACCCAATTGCTTGGCCAGCCAGGTCAGAGAATCGGCCAGTTTTACCTGCTCAAAATCATCGTAGAGGGGTTCTTCTGAAAACAACTGGAATTCAAGGGACTCGAGATTGGAATCCCGAAATTCGCGCAGGCGCTCGCCATTGGGCTTTGGCTTCTCCTCCACCGCACGCGAAATCGTTCGAGCAATGTCGAACAGCGTGCTGTTAAACGCATGGGCTCCTTCGAGCAAGTTATACTGCTGAGCGTTGCGGGCTGAAACCAGTTGAGCGTCGGCAATGCGGTCCCATGATAACAGCAATTCTTTTGCATCCGGGTCTTGAGCCACTGCGGTGCGCAATTGCTGTTCGGCAGCCAGCTTTTGTGTCATAAGCTGGGAATCCAATAAACCGGCAAACATTCCCTCACGCGCCTTGCGGCTATTCTGAACACCAAAGAGCATATCTTTCGCGCGGCGGGCGTTTTCTTCGCTTCGCGCACTGTAAGCCAGCAGCATCACCTCCAGCCCGTTCAACCGCTGCAGAACATAAGGAAAATGTCGGTCGCGCAGGTATTCCAATTCGGCCATTGTCAGTTGTCGAGCGGTGTTGCCAGGATGCCCCGATACGAATACCAGGTCACCATCACTGATACCCTTGCTGCTCCATTTCAGATAATGCTCGGCTTTGGCCGGCTTGCCATTCTCGTAGGCCCGAAAAAGGCAAATATCAAGGTCGAAACGTGGGTATTCGAAATTATCAGGGTCTCCGCCAAAAAAAGCAATCTGCTGTTCCGGAGCAAACACCAAGCGCACATCAGTATATTTCTTGAAATGGTATAAATGGTATCTACCCCCCTGATATAGTGTTATCACATCGCTGCGCAATCCCGTCTTTCCAAGTGATTCTTTTTCAATTTCCGCCATAGCCGCCCGGCGGGCGACAAAGGCCTCCTCAGGATTAGCATCGGGTTTGACCGCTGCGTTAACGCGGTTCGTCACGTCCGCGATGCTGATGAGCACATTCAGCTCCAAATCTAAGCACCGTTTCTCTTCTTTTCGACTTCTCGCATAGAATCCATCCTGATAATAATTGTGCTCCGCGTCGCTGAACTTTTGCAGAGCGTCGGCTCCTACATGATGGTTTGAAATAATCAGGCCGTCCTCTGATATAAAAGAGCCGGAGCCGCCGCTGTTAAACCTCACTGAAGATTTTTGAATATGCTCCAACCAGGCAGAGGTCGGTTCAAAACCGTACCTATCCTTCAGCAATTGATAGGGCGCGTCATTGTAAAGCCACATACCCTCGTCAGCATTTGCAATGATACAGACGCTCATCATAACAAACAAAATCACAAGCTGTTTGAATGGCATTATCATTTTTCATTCTCCTGATTCCATATCTTATTCACCGTAAGAAAAGTGCACTTTCATTTTGCATATAACCGAAACCCGTACTCTAATTCGGAATGTTCAATTTTACGCTGCTTGAAAAGGTTCTTACGTTTATTTATTCAAAATCGTATTAAAGATTTCTTTGAATTTCAATGTCCAATGCACTATTTACGCAAGTAATGTCGCCAAAATTACCAAAAAACAAAGGTGAAGAAAAGAACAAAAGAGATATTACAAACTTGCCATATCAGCTTTTAGCTTATACGATAAGTGTCCGTTGGCTTCTTTATTGTTTGAATATGAAGACATAGGTTATCAGGAAGCTGCGACCAGGTAGATGTTGATTGTCTGCTTCGCAAAAAAAATGTGAGGTTATAGTATGAAAGCGATTTCTCGTTGGTTATTTATGGGATTAGCATGTCTGGGAAGTTGTGCACCCGGCAGCAAGGCGGCGAAAGATGGGAGTCCAGTCACGGATGGGAATAATGTCGTGGATACCCGGTATAATTTCGGAGGATTCCATGAGCCGGGAAACTGGTATAAAGGCAATCTCCATTTACATTCGACCATTTCAGATGGAAATCTGGCTCCGCTGGCCACTGTTGAAGTCTATCGCCGCTCTGGGTATCACTTTACAGCGTTGACAGACCATATCGGTGGCTTCTGGGATAAGGAGAATAAGATATACAAGCCGCTGGTGTATCCTCTGGAGCAGATGAACACATCTGATTTTCTGGTCCTGCCGGCCATTGAATATAATACGAATCGAAACGGCGAAGTCCTGCATTTTGTCGTCGTGGGGCCGGGATATGACCTGCGGTTAGAAGAGGGGCAGGACTTGTCGGAGGCGATGAAGAAGTGGTGGGACAACGGGGCGTTTGCCTTTATGGCTCACCCACACTGGAGTATGGATGGCACCGATACGCTGGAGGCGATGAGCTTTTTGCCGGCAGTAGAAGTGTTCAACTACTCCACGTCTCTGGAGGAGGGTATTCGTGGAAATTCTCAAATGTATTGGGACCGGTTGCTGCGGAAGAATCGAGCCGTATTGGGCGTGGCAACAGATGATTCGCATCGGCCCGGCCACGATTCGGGCGGCGGCTGGGTAATGGTCAAAGCCAAAGCCCTTACAGCGGAAAACATTGTTACGGCTCTTCGCAAAGGGCAGTTCTATTTCAGCAGTGGACCGCGTTTGAAGAACGTGTATGCGGATAAAGGAGGTAACCTGCACGTGCAGTGTTCACCAGTGAAGTTCATCCGGGCATTGTCAACCGTGGGCAGGGTAGCACAGGTTACGGCACCTCGGGGGGAAAACCTGAAAAAGGCAGTTCTGAAATGGGACTGGTCCGAGGCACCGTTTGTTCGCGTCGAATGTGTGGATGAAATTGGGCGGACCGGCTGGTCACAGGGGGTGTTGAGAATCGACGAAAAGAATCCGGCCAAGTAAGTAGCACCGGAACAGCAGGCGAGCTCGGATACAAGAGCACTCCGGCCTACTGAGAAGGATTCTCCCCTGAGAGCTTCTTTGCATAGAGGAACATCGGCTCGTAAATACCATTTGCGCCGAAAACATCGAAATTGCACAGAACACGGACCGTTATGCTGTTCTTTTTGGCCGGCTCAAGTAACTTGCTTACATCAAGTTCTATCGTGTGAGGACGAAACCACGGCATTATGTAGGGCCGGTGCCCAGCATATCGACCGTTCACCCAGACCCAGGCCTCATTAACCACCGCCAAACCATATAGAAGCACGTCCTTTCCCTGAACATCCGCCGGCACTTCAACGTCAAATTTATACCAAGCTATGCCCTTGTATGGCCGACCTTTCTCGTCCTGCAGCCCCTGAGCGTCCCAGCCAGAGCTTATCCTCATATTTTTCCATTCCGGCGTGTCCGCAGGCAACTCCTGCCAACGCTCATAAAGGCCATCATTAAATGGGTCTGTGCGAAAGCGAGCATGCTCAGGAAGACACGCCACAAGCACACCCTCCGGCCCACGTGTTTTGGCTAATGCTTTCTCCATCCGCTTTTTCTCCCACTGGTTATTGTAAACATCATAAGGATGCCAGCCCATAAAGGGGGTAAGTTTATTCATCTCGTCCTGCAGCTCCACCATTCGACCGGCATGATTAGCCGCTTGTGCAAAGTCGCACATCCGTTTTGCTTTTTCCATTGCAACGAATTCGCAAAGATGGTCGTAAATAACCCGCTCTATCCGCAGATGTGCCCTCTCCTTTTCGGTCTTCGCAGCACCTTCGGAAGCACGGATAAAAGAGTCGAGTTCGGACATAAGCTTCTCGGTATATATTGCACGGAGAATTACGTCCTCATGCCCGTGCTGCGGAGCTTTCTCAAATGCGTTTTCCAATGCAGTATAGTATGCTTCCATTGGCGCCGCAGCTCCGCCAAACCACTTCTCGAAGAAATCCTGAAGAACAGCATCAACGTCGGTTTCGACATCCCATTCTAATCTTGCTCGAACCAGCCGTGTTGGAATCCCCGACAATGCCCAGTCCGCCTCATCCTGGTCAAAGAAACCAATCGCACCCCATTTTTTCAGTAACGGAATATTTCTTCGGATGCGGTGCACCATTGGAGTTATTGTGCCTTTGTTCACCAGCATTGTATAATTATAATTGTAAAGCCACACCTTATCCGATAGCTTGCACCATTGTCTTATCATTTGCCCCTGGCGCTGCATCTGCCAGCACTTCGGGTCATCGTAAGCGTGGATTGTGCAGGCGCAAATATTGGCAAACATTACCGTCAGGTTCTTTGAAGGATTAAAAGGAATTCCCGGCGGTATTTCCGGTGGAATGTCACGGTTTGCATAACCGTTTGTAGCAATGATGTGGTCGGGAAACTCTTTGTTGACTTCAGTGAGAATCCTGTTGATAAAGTAAAACCACTCATTACTAATGGAGTATTCCGGCTCGGGGTCTCTATCGTTGGCCCCAAAGCCGTCAAAGCAATTGCTTATCCTGGCACAATTCCCGCACCAACAGCGGGGATAGCCATCGACAGGCGCAAAAGCAGTAACGGTCTTTCCCATCCGAGCGTCTGCCTTGATACGCTCTATGAAATGCTTAATCATTTCCTCGCTCGTCATACAAGGATGTTCCTTGTCGCGAGTGCCGTCTTTCTTGAGGGCAAACCAATCAGGATGTTCTGCGAACTGCTTTTGGGGCAAATATCCGGATATAGACCCATCGCCGGGAACGCCAAAAAAATCCTGGCTGCGAGGATTCATCTTATTGTGGATTTTCCACTCGGCACACTCAGAGGCCATATTCCCTCTGGAATGTTCCCAAAAATTACGAACAGGAAAGTCGGGACGCTGGAGAATATCCACTGGTCCGACAGTTATCGTTGACAATTTTGGTATTACCTCGCCCATTTCTCCGGGCAAAAAAAAGCGAATGCCAAGCATATCCAAAAACTCGACCACGGCATACCGTGTCCCCAGATAGGGTTCTGTGTCGTTGCCTGCCAAAATGAGACGATTGCCGTGTGTGCGGATGACAAA
>CAZKOQ010000091.1:8500-10266 GCA_964554425.1 uncultured Pirellulales bacterium
TTCACAGACGGCCCGGCTAAACAAACAGCAAGAAAGACACAACCGGAAAGCAGAGAGAATACGCCAAACCTGTGCATAAAAACATCCTTTCAAGTATTTGTCCTGATAGATTCTAATTGACATGCTTCGGGATTGTCAATAATCTCCAATCAGCGGCCTCACCATCAGGCAGAAGTTGTTTCTACGGTCCTGCTGACTACAGGCCAGGATTCGCCACGAAGACACGAAGTCACAAAGAAATTATGAGTCGAAAAACTTCGTGTCTTGGTGCCTTGGTGGCAAGAAAATGGCAAACACAATATCTTATAGGGGAAGATAAATGAGACGCACCGGCTTATCATATCTGACAATTTCTCTTTCTGTAATCTGCTGTTTGTTTTTGCCTCGTTATGCCCCCTGCAAAAGTCACACGCCAGCGAATAATATAACGGAATACATCTTGCTTCCCGAACCACAGCACATCACCTATCTGCAAGGCGCTCACAAACTAATGGCTGAACGGCTCATTTTTCTCGATATAAGCTCCTCTGCCGTAAGGCATCCCCTATCGGAGGACAAGCTGCTTAGCATAGGGCGTATAGTCCAGGAATCATTGGCTCAGGTTGGGCCAAAATGGGAGCTGACAGCGGCAAAAGGGTCTCAATCGCAGCGAATCGGTGCTACAATTACGGTTGACCCTACACAAATACAGCAGCCGCAAGGTTATGGGCTGAAAATCAACGAAAATCAAATTAATATCGTTGCCCACGACCTTGCTGGGGCTTTTTACGCAGCACAAACTCTAAAGCAGATTTGCAGGCAAAAACAAGGAATGCAGGAATTGGTCTATATGGAGGTCAACGATTGGCCCGACTTTGCCAACCGTGGGGTGCTGCTGGATATCAGCAGGGACAAGGTCCCCACAATGAAAACACTGTCCGAGCTGGTTGATTTACTTTCAGAATGGAAGATAAATCAGTTCCAGCTTTATACAGAACACACTTTTGCCTACCGCAATCACAGAACGGTTTGGGACAAGGCCAGTCCAATGACCGGTGAAGAAATTCTGGCTCTGGATGCCTACTGCCGAGAGCGGTTCGTTGAGCTGGTGCCCAACCAAAGCTCATTTGCACACCTGGAGAGATGGCTAAAACACAAGGAGTATCTGCATCTGGCGGAACGAGAAGACAGCCCTTTTAGTCTCAGTCCGGCGGTGGCAGGTTCAATAGAACTATTAGCCGAGCTTTATGATGAGCTGCTTCCTCATTTTTCCAGCACACAATTTAATGTAAATTGTGATGAGACATTTGACCTGGGAAACGGGAAAAGCAAAGAAATCTGCGAACGGCTGGGTAAAGACAGAGTTTATCTGGATTTTCTCCTGAAGATTCATCAACAGGTGCAGAAACATAACCGAAAAATACAGTTCTGGGGAGACATTATACTGAACAATCCAGAGTTAATAAGGGAGCTTCCAAAAGACCTAACCGCAATGGTATGGGGATATGAAGCAAATCATCCCTTCTCTGAGCAGTGTCCGAAATTTGCGGCCTCAGGAGTCCCATTTTATGTATGTCCTGGCACTTCGAGCTGGAACAGCATTGCCGGCCGAACAGAAAATGCAGTTGGAAATCTGCGAAATGCCGCTGAGAATGGGCTGGCTCACGGGGCCATTGGCTACCTGAATACCGACTGGGGTGACAATGGACACTGGCAGCCGCTGCCGGTATCGTATTTGGGATACGCTTATGGTGCAGCAGTAAGCTGGGCCAGACAGTCAAACCAGA
>CAZKOQ010000092.1:0-10240 GCA_964554425.1 uncultured Pirellulales bacterium
TTCAAAGTGGAATCGCCCGTAATGTTCCTGTAAGGAAGCATTATACCGCAGGTTAGGACGATTACAACCCCAGATAAAGACATTCTGGGGTAAGCAAGCACAGAATGACAACACTGAAATAACCTCCGATTATGACCCCTGCCTACAACGTGCAGGGGCAGGCGGTTTTTTGTTGACAGGAAGGGGATAATTTATGATATATTGGGGTAACGGACGAATAATTATGATAGAATTGGTGAATCGTGGTTAGTGGTTCGTGAATCGTGGTTGGTGATTCGTGGTTGGTGAATCGTGATTAGTGATTCGTGGCTCGTGGTTCGGAGTAACCGGCGTTTATAGGCGGATAAAAGCAATTTTGGAGATATTTCGATGGTCAATAGAAAAACTATCGCGGCGGTTGTGGTGGTAACGGTTTTTTTAGTTGGGGCCAGCTTTGCTGTTGGTCTGGCAGACAACTGGAACGACTTCCTGCATTACGTAAAGATTGGCCGATTCGACCTTGCCAAAGGGTTCGCGCAGGCGATTCTGCAGAGCAATCCCGACCCGGCCGAGTTACTTGCGCTGAGCAAAGAAAATCCACAGGGCTATGAGATATTGCAGAGGGTCAATGAGACCGCGCCGGACGCCGAGTTGGCGGAGCTTACCGGGCAGATTCTAAGCATTGTCGAGCAGGGCAGGTTTGGCCGGCGGGCCGACCCGAGGATTATCACCGAGGAGATAAGGCGGCTTAGCACCACCGACCGAGGCCGGCTTACCGCGGTCAAGCGGCTGCAGAACGCGGGCGAATATGCAATACCGTTTATGCTTGGTGCGATGGCGGATAGCTCTCGTAAGGATGAGTTTCCATTTATTGTGTGGGCGCTGCCGCAGGTCGGCAGGGATGCGATAAGGCCACTTACGGCTGCGCTGCAGACCGACAATGTGGCAGTCAAGGCGGAGGTAATAAAGGCGCTGGGCAAGATTGGTTATGCGCAATCGCAGCCATATTTAAGGTATGTTGCGGAGCAGGAGAAGTCCGCCGAGATTCGTGAATTGGCTGCGAAGAGCTTGCTGCAGATTGACCCTGCTGCGGCGAGGGCACCTGCTGCAAAGCTGTTCTACCAGCTTGCTGAAAAGTATTATTACCACGCGCAGTCGCTGGCTCCGGTGGAGGATGCGAATTTTGCAAATGTGTGGTTCTGGGACCCGAACAGCCAAAAGCTGGTGCGTGAGGAGGTGGACAAAAACTACTTTAACGAACTTATGGCGATGCAGACCTGTGAGTGGGCATTGAGGGCCGACCCGACATTCGGTTCGGCTATCGGACTTTGGCTGGCGGCGTTTTTCAAAGCAGAGTCCACGGGTCTGAAGATGCCGGCTTATTTTGGCGAACGCCACGCCGATGCGCTTGTGTATGCAACAACGGCGGGAGTAGAGTATCTCCATCAGGCACTTGCACGGGCGGTAAGGGACAAGGATGCGTATGTGGCGCTGGGTGCGGTGGAGGCATTGGCGACGACGGCGGGTGAGAAGTCACTGCTTTATGAGGTTGGGGGTGGTCAGCCGTTATTGCAGGCACTATCGTTTGGGGACAAAATGGTCAGATACAGTGCGGCGATAGCGATTGCCTCGGCGGGGCCGACGGAGCCATTTGCCGAGAGCAAATTGGTTGTCAAGAATCTGGCGGATGCCCTTGCCGAGAATCCGCAGCAGGCCGGCGGCGGAAACGCGGGCGCTGTGCTCTGGACAGAACAGATAGCGAACACATACGCGCTGCGGGCAGCCAAGGTTATGCTGAAATTGGCACAGAGCCGAAATCGAGTTATCAATTTATCCGGTGCGATGACTGCGCTTATAAGTGCGACAAACGATACGCGGACTGAAATCAGGACACTCGCAGCCCAGATTTTGGCACATCTGGGTAGTCCTGATGCCCAGCGGGCGATTGCGGCGATGGCGCTGAATTCCGAGAACAGCATTGAGGTTAGGGTATCGGCGTTTGAGTCGCTTGCCATCTCGGCGAAGCTTAACGCCAATATGCTCATCGACCAGATGATTGACGGCATTTATGCCCTTATTAGCTCCGACCAGACCGACCCTGCGCTTCGCAGCGCCGCCGCTGCCGCTTATGGTGCTTTGAATCTACCCAGCCAGAAGGTCAAAGACCTAATCCTCGACCAGGCGAAAAGCTGACAAAGAAGTGAATTTATGGTTTCACTTCTTTGTCATTGCGAGCCCACCGCCGTTTGGTGGACGAGGCAATCTCAATTGCCAAAAGAACCGAGATTGCTTCGCTTCGCTCGCAATGACAACAATCAACTGAGATGTAACAGAGCAGTAGCAGGTTATCAGTGAATTAGGTAATTTGTGGCTTCGTGCCTTAGTGGTAAGAGTAAAGATGCCCGTTGATGAAGACGGGCGTTTTTGTTATTATACGCTCGTCCCGTCATTGTTGGACTAAAGATTAGCAACATATTGTAGGTCAGACGATAGGTGTTATTCTGAGCCAAGCAAAGAAACTCACTTTCGCAGGCCAGACCCTTCGCTTCGCTCAGGGTGACAGTTTTTTGATACGAATTGAAAGGATTGAAAATGGCGATTGATAAAAAGAAAGTGGCGGCGTGTCTTGAGGAGTGCAAGAAGCATTTAACTACGGAACTATTGCCGTTCTGGCTGAACCGGTGCAAGGATGAAAAGAACGGCGGATTTATTACGCATTTCGACAAGGACGGCAAAGACGCCGGCACGGATGAGAAATCCTTAATCTCGCAGACCCGCACCGTTTATTCAATGTCCGCAGCGCATCGGGCCGGCTATGGCGGAGGCAGGTGTGCAGAATTCGCCAGACACGGCGTTGATTTTCTTACAAGCAAGATGTGGGACAATCAGTATGGCGGGTTTTACTGGATGCTCAACCGTAAGGGCGAAGTTACTATTGACAAGAAGATTCTTTATGGGCTGAGCTTTGCGATATATTCGCTTAGCGAATATACAATGGCGACGGGCGATGGGCGGGGGCTGGAATACGCCGGGAAAGTTTTTGACCTTGTCAAGAAGCATTGTGCCGACACGATGTATGGCGGATATTTTGAGATGTTCGAGAGGAACTGGGAGTTGTGCGGGCCAGGCAGCAAGGGCGGCGATAGAAAGACGCTCGATGTGCATATGCACCTTATAGAGGCATTTACAAATCTGTATGAGTGCAGCCGGCAGAGCATCCACCAGCGGACGTTGCTGGAGGATATTGAGATTTTGATAAAGAGGATTTTGCATAAAAGATATGGCACCGGCATACCGCAGTTCTGGGCGGATTGGAAGGTTGCGCCGCAGATAAAATTTGACATTATCTGGGGGTGGGACCGGTTTGCCGAGGGCGGCAAGAAGGCGCACGCTGAGGACAATACATCAGCAGGGCACAATGTTGAGTTTGCCTGGCTGCTTGCCCACGCAACAGACATTCTGGGTGCGGGTTTCTTTGAACAATACAAAAAGGTGATAAAAAAGTCGATGGACCACGGGATGAAGAACGGCATCGATTGGGAATATGGCGGGGTTTACGTTGAGGGGCCACACTCGGGCGGGGTCTATGATATGGAGAAAGAGTTCTGGCAGCAGGCGGAGGTTATGATTGGGATGCTTGAGGCGTGCCTGCGTTTTGGGCCGAAATATTGGCCGGCATACGAGAATGTGCACCGGTTTGTTTTCGACAAAATGATAAATCGTCCGGTAGGAGAGTGGTGGCCGCTGACAACAAGAGAGGGTAAGCCGATATGGACGCATATGAGCCATTCCTGGAAGGTCAATTATCATACCATTCGTTGTATGGTAGAGTGCATCAAGCGGCTCGAAAAACTGCTTACAAAAATTAAACGGTAAGAAGCAGTGTATGGATTATCGCGGCAAATATAAGGTCTTTGACGTCAGTCGAATCAAAACCTACCCGATAAAGACCCGCACCAACAAGGTAGCGGTTGAGGATTTGCTCTGGCCGACGGATGTCGAAAATCTTGTTATTGATTTGGCTGATGAGGTTCGTGGTGATATTGGCATAATTGCTGATGCGATTGTATCTGCCAGGCGGGCCGGTAAACCGGTAGTTTTATTTACGGGCGCTCACCTGGTAAAGAATGGTCTGGGCCCCTTGCTTATCGACCTTGTAAAGCGTCGGCTTGTTACGCTTGTTGCGGGTAACGGCTCAACGGCCATACACGATTTTGAGCTGGCACTGATTGGCCAGACAAGTGAGTATGTCCCTGATTCGCTTGGCAAGGGGCAGTTCGGGATGGCATACGAATTTGCATACATCAATTGTGCTATATCTTTGGGCAACCAATACAAGCTTGGTTTCGGCGAGTCGTTGGGCAAAATGATTTGCGATGAAGATTTTCGCAACGCGGTTCTCTCGGTGGCTGCAAAAGATGATTCGCCGCGCAGGTTTCTGCATCCTGAGACAAGCGTTCTCGCAACTTGCTACGAGAGTGATATTCCTTTCACCATTCACGTTGGGATTGGCACGGATGTAACCGACCAGCACCCATCCTTTGACGGCCAGGCCAAGGGCGGCTGCTCCGGCAGGGATTTTCTTATATGCGCAAACCATGTAACAAAGCTGGCGGACGGAGGTGTGGTATTAAATATCGGCAGCGCCGTTACAGGGCCAGAAGTTTTTCTTAAAGCTGTGTCGATGGCTGCCAATGCGGGGAGTGCGCCGAAGAACATCGTTATTGCGGACTTTGACCTGCGTGAATATGACGGCAGGCAGATGAAAGACGAGTCCTCACAAGGGTATTACTTCCGCGACCAGAAAAGCGTCGTAACGCGAATTCCAGAGGCGTTTGCCGGTAAAGGTTACTATATTCAGGGCAACCAGAAGCAGACTATCCCTTTGCTATATAAAAAGATTATGGACAAGTTGTAACCAGAAAGTAGAGTGATGAAGGAAGAACGCATCAAAGAAATCATAGCTCGAATCAAAAACGTCAAGGTGGCGGTCTATGGTGATTTTTGTCTGGATGCTTACTGGCTGCTTGACCCCGGCGGCTCGGAAGTTTCGGTTGAGACGGGGCTGTCGGGCAGGGCGGTCGGCAAGCATTATTATTCGCTCGGCGGCGCCTCAAATGTTGTTGCCAATCTTGCGGCTCTTGAGCCGGCAGCAATACAGGTTATCGGTGTTGTCGGAGATGATATTTTCGGCAGGGAGCTGACACGGCAGCTTCAGCAGTTGGGGGTTGACACAACCTTTTTGGTTGTCCAGAAGGAAGATTTTGATACGGTGACGTTCGGCAAGCCATATCTTGAGGGAAATGAGCAGCCGCGAATAGATTTTGGCTTTTTTAATAAGAGAAGCATTGAGACCGATGAGGTTTTGCTGAAGGGTATTCGTAATGCTTTACAGACGGCAGATGCTCTGATTGTCAATCAGCAGGTGCCCGGCAGCATTCCCAATGAGTGTTTTATAGAACAAGCCAATGCTCTTTTTGAGCAGTTTTTGGACAGGATAGTATTGCTCGATTCGAGACACTATGGTCGTAAATTCAAATATATCTACCGTAAGACAAATGATGTGGAGGGAGCCCGTTTGAATGGTGTCGATGTTAAATTGGATGATGTTCTGGTCTCGACGGACGTGAAGAGGTATGCCGAGAATCTTTATCGACAATTTAATAAGCCGGTGTTTCTGACGCGAGGTCCGCGAGGTATCATAGCCGCCGGCTCGAAAGGAGTGCACGAGGTTCCGGGCATTCAATTGCTCAAGAAGCTCGACCCTGTGGGGGCGGGGGATACTGTTACAAGTGCGCTGGCATTGTGTCTGGGTGTAGGTGTTGGACCTGATGAGGCGGCGGAGTTTGCCAACTTTGCCGCTGCTGTTACGGTGCAGAAATTATTTCAGACCGGCACCGCCAGCGGCAATGAAGTGCTCGAGGTAGGAAGGGACGCCGACTATATCTACCAGCCAGAGCTGGCGGAGGACCGACGGCGGGCGCGTTATCTGGGTGACACGGAAATAGAGCTTTGCTATGAAACGATACCTCTCGGGCGGACAAAATATGCTGTTTTCGACAACGATGGGACTATAAGCACGCTGCGGCAGGGCTGGGAACAAATAATGGCGCCTGTGATGATTAAGGCCATTCTCGGCGACAAATATAAAACCGCTGATGAAACGCTCTATAATAAGGTGCGAAATCGTGTCATTGACTACATTGATAAATCCACCGGCATTGAAACGATAATTCAGATGGAAGCCCTTGTCGAGATGGTTAGAGAATTCGGTATCGTTCCACGCAACAAGATTCTTGATAAATTTGGATATAAACGGATTTATAACGATGCCCTGATGGAGCTTGTCAGCCAGCGGATTTCGAAGTTCGGACGCGGCGAGCGATGTCTCAACGACTATGCGATAAAGGGTGCGTTGAAATTCTTAGAGGCCCTGCGGCGAAGGGGCATCAAACTTTACCTTGCGAGCGGCACAGACCATCAGGATGTTGTCAACGAGGCCACTTCGCTTGGCTACGCGCATTTATTTGACGGAGGAATCTATGGCGCACTTAGCCGGGCGGAGGTGAGCCCCGTTAGAAAGAAAGACCCCGAGCTTTCTAACGGGGTGAGCTATGAGAATTGCAAGAAAATGGTCATCGAAAGAATAATGAAGGAAAATAATCTGCAGGGACCGGAGCTGGTAGTATTTGGCGATGGGCCGGTTGAGCTGCGCGAAAGTAGAAAACGAGACGGCCTTGCCGTAGGCATCGCAAGCGATGAGATTCGCCGGCACGGCTTAAATATCGAAAAGCGCACCCGCCTTGTCAAAGCCGGCGCACACATCGTCGCCCCCGACTATTCGCAATGTAAAAAACTACTCGAACTTTTATTCCCGGGAGGATAAAATAAATAACGGCTATACTGATTAACAAACAACAAACTATGAGCTTATCAGAGGATTTTTTTAATGCCTATATTTGAATATAAATGCAACGACTGCGGGTATGTGATGGAGTTTCTGCTGAAATCCTCCGGCAAAGAGAACCACGTTTGCAAAAAGTGCAAAAGTCCGAATGTCCAAAAGCTATTTTCAACCTTTGCGGTTGTGCAAAAAAGCTCCGAGCGGGTCTGCGACTGGATGCCCGATGGCAAATGCCCGGATGAGGACATCTGTCCACAGGATACCTGCCCGCACGCTTAAAGCAGCTTATCCGCCTGGCGATTCTGATATGCGTTCATAGGCCGTCCGCCGCTTATACACTGTAGGTTCGGCAGCGCCTTACTTGCTTACGGAGTCCAGAGCCAGTTCTGGACAAATATCTCAAGGTCAGAGTAGCTGACAGCACCGGACAAATCAAAATTCGCGGGTAACTCAGCGCCGCTCTGAAACCAACAATCTGCGAAGTATGCGAAATCAACTATGCTAACCTTATCGTCATCGTTCAAGTCGCAAATATTACGGGCCACATAGTTCTGATTGGTAAAAACATTAGTAACATTGCCGTAGCTCAGGCCGGCAGGAGCAAAGCTCAATGAAAACTCAGCACTAATAGGCGTTACTATGCCTGACCACCCCTGGGGAACTACGACTTCATAGTATCCGGCAGTATCTGTCAGGCCTGCGCCGCCGCCGTTGTCCGCCGACAGCAGCACCCCATTGACTCCTCTCCCACGAGGCGTTCGCACAAAGCCGGTAATCTTTGGCGGCACTGAGGCGATGCCCAGAGCAATATCGTCCCAATCGACCACGCCGCGTCCGTAGGATGCGACTTTAGTGCTGCTCGGCGATAGAGAAAAAGTGACCAATGGCGGCACGGCATCCGCGCGCATCCGTATTACCGCGACTCGCGCCCATTGCGGAGCAACGCCAACACCAGGCGACAATTGGGAGCCGCCCAACTCGTCGATTACTCCCACAGCAACCGATCCGCTTGGAAACAGCGTAAAGATGCTTCCGTGAGAGATGTTAGTGACGCTGGCGGCTGCGGCGGGGAAATGCAAATCCACGTATGCCGAAGTAATTCCGGTACTAATATTGCCCACATCACTCACCCACACTTCGACGTAGTAAGTTTGTCCTTGAGTGATTGAACCAATCGAAATGGGCAGGACAGTGGTCGTGGCAGATGCTGAAGGAGCATTGAGAACGACAAGCTCAAATGCCACATCTATATCGGCCGGCGCGCCGCTCATCTTTGTCGTTGGGCGAAGCGATGACAAGGTAAAGCCCCTTGGTGCAATGCTGTCCATTGATGCCACTTTTCCGCAGTTTCCGCCGCCGGGGCAGGGAGGGTAAAGTATAGTCGGGTCAGCCGGGCTTTTTAACCAACCGGTAGCAAACCAGCTAAGATCGCCTACCCCCACAAAGCAATCACAGTCGAAATCATGTGCGTTCTGAGCAGGCGGCACGCTCTGCTGCCACGACGGCACAAAAAGACTCAGGTCGCCGACCCCGATTACTGAATCACCGTCCAGGTTGTATGACCGTGCCGGTGGCAAGATTTGCAGGTCAAATGAACCAAGATTAATGAATGTCCAGGGAACCAGCCCCTGGCCGAACGCCGCCACACCGGTGGTGCTTGGAAGAAGGGATATGGAGCAGGTCGGCGCGTCGATATCGGCATGCATTTCTATCCAACCTATCCTGACCCAATTTGGCTCGGCGCCTACACCGCTGGAAAACGTAGAGCCGCCGAACTCATCAACGCCGCCGGGCTGAATATCACCAGCGGTGAACACCGTAAAGACCGTGCCATGCTCAAGAGTGGAGGCGCTCGTCTGGCCACAAAATGAAATATCCACATAGACGCCCGTAAACCCAGGATTGTCATCGCCGATGTCGCTCGCCCATATCTCGAGATAATACTTGCTGCCCCGCACCACGGCCTCGATGGAATTCGGCAGTGCCGTGCGAACCTCAGTCGTTGATGCCGGATCAATCATCACTGCAATGGGGACTATCCTAACGGCGGGGGGCTGACATTCATCCGGAATACCGTCATCATTTTCATCGGTGCTGGTGCCCTTGGCTATGTCACACTCGTCGGGGATACCGTTGCCATTGCAGTCAAGGCTGGTGCCACTGGCGATATCGCACTCGTCCGGAATTCCATTGCCGTTGCAATCAAGCTCCGGGTTTTTGGCGATGTCGCACTTGTCGGGGATACCGTTGCCATTGCAGTCAAGGCTGGTGCCACTGGCGATATCGCACTCATCAGGGATTCCGTTGCCGTTACAGTCGATTTCGCATTCATCTGGTATGCCGTTGCGATTGCAGTCCTGGCTGGTGCCATTGGCGATATCGCATTCGTCTGGAATGCCGTTGCCATTGCAATCCAGGCTGGTCCCGGTGGCGATGTCAATGTCGTCGGGGATTCCGTTGCCGTTGCAGTCATCTCCAAGCACAAGAGTGGTGAACCGCCAGAGGCGACCTGTCCAGGGGCTGTCCGGGTCAGTATCGTTAACCTCGTCGACCCGCCAGTAGTAAGTGGTATCTAACTCGAGTGGTCCCGGGTCATAGATCTCATCTCTCAAAGGCTTTGTGGCAACAAGTTCCATCGCATTGGGATCGGTGCCGAACCAAACCTTATGCGAAGCCGCATTATCTCCCGGCGTCCAGGTAAGCGCAACTGTGTTCGGCACCATTGTTGCATTATTTCTTGGGCTTGGGTTTTGAGCCAAAAGTCTCACGTATGGCATCAGGACACTACCGGGAATAACCGTGATGGTTGAGATGCCGGGACCTGTCCAGCCCACCGCGCAGTTGTCGTCGCCGGTGCCTTCCTTCCACAGGGCGCTGATGTAGTATCTCTTGCCGGCCTGCAGTGCGATTGGAGCGGACCTTTCGTTGCCGTATTCCCACGCCTTATCGCCGGCACAACTATCCTCATAAGCGATTAGCTGTGCATTCTCCGGGTTCTCGTCGGTGCTCAACCACAGTTCGCCGTTATCATCGGTGGCGAGATAGAAGGTATAATCGCCTGTACGCGGCGGATACAGCCAGCCGTGGATACGGCCGCCGAACTGTTCCAAAGAGTCACCATACGAGGGTGAGTCAAATGATGTTAGCTCATCAACCTGGTCAGGATAGTCCGGGTACCAGGGCCAGTTGCGCAGCGAGCTTATGGTCGTACTACCTGTTGGAGTGATACTCAGCCACAGCTCACGCAGGATTGTGCCCAATCCGGGTGGAGGAGTCGTGAAGCTCCAGACATCGCCTTTGTATTTGATTGTCTGGACAGATTCAACCTCATCGACCCGCCAGTAATAGAAGGTATCT
>CAZKOQ010000093.1:0-1533 GCA_964554425.1 uncultured Pirellulales bacterium
AAGCCCAATCCGCCGGAGAACCGCACGCCCTGGTATAAGAGCACGGCACCTACCTACGCCGGCATCTTCCTCTGGATAGTGTTCTATAAGGGGATTGCCGACGGCACGCTCTCCCAGTCCGGTTTGGGTTTGAGTCTGCTCGGGCTTATTATTGCGGCCCTTATCTGCCACTTCCTCTTTTATCTGGTGCCAGGTTTGCTTGGTGTCGGGACCGGATACCCGCTCTACGTCGTAGGCTCCTCAACCTACGGCACCCTGGGCGGCTTTTTGATGCCGGGGTTGTTGATGGGGCTGCTTCAGTTCGGCTGGCTCGCAGTCAACATTGCCGTAGCTACAGACTTTATTTTGCAGGCGATGGGGAAACCGTCTGCTATGGCCACAGGTCAGTTCCAGGGCAGCGCCGCGTTTACTGTAATAGCAATTATCTGGGCGGTCCTTGCGGTGTTTGTGGCCATTAAGGGTATCCAGTACGTTGGAAAAGTCTCGACGTTTCTGCCGATTGTCCCTCTGGTTATGATTCTCATTGTCTTCTTTGCCAATGTCGGCAGTGCAGGTAACTTTAAGGTTGCCGAAGGCGCCGCCCCTCTCAAAGGTTTTTTGACAATGATAGCAATTGTTGTCGGCTTCTTTGCGACAGCGGGCGCTGCAGGAGTGGACCTTGGAATGGGCAACCGCAACAAGAAAGATGCTCATCTCGGCGGGCTTGTTGGAATTGCGTTGGCAATCGTCATCGCAGGCGGCCTGCCGCTAATTGCTGTCGCCGGTGCACACGGTGCCAACCCTTCTATGAAGAGTTTTGTCTTTGACGACGTTATCCGCGAGCAGGGCGGCTTTTTGGCCAGGATTATGTTCATTCTCTTTGCCGTTGCCAGCTTTGCCCCTGCATGCTTCTGCTCGTTCATTGCCGGCAACTCCATCGGTACAATGTTCCCCAAGGCCAACAAGACAGTGATGGTTTCGGTAGGCGCCGTTGTGTCCATTATCCTCGCTGTGACAGGCAAGGCGCTCAATCTTCTCGGAGTGTTCTCAATTATCGGTGCATCCTTCGGCCCGATATGTGGGTCGATGGTTGCTGACTATCTGCTCAGCGGCAAGAAGTGGGCAGGCCCCCGCCAGGGTATCAACTGGGCCGGCTATATCGCCTGGCTTGTCGGTTTCATCGTTGCCATACTGCCGACGATTGGCATACCGTGGTTGATAAAGCCGGAGAAATTCAGTTTCATCACCCCTGCGCCGGTTATCGCATTTGTGATTGGTTTCGTGCTTTATGCTATTCTTGCTAAGGCCGGCCTGCAACCCAAGAGCGTTCGGATGACATCGGGCGGCAGTGCATAAGTTAATCTATTGATGTAAGCGGGCCTGGGAAACCAATGTTTGGGCGGAGCTAATTACCGCCTTATTCAGACAGGGATTCGGCAAACCCGAATCCCTGTTTTTGTTTGGTTTTTGTGCAGATAAGGCAGCTTTCAATGTTCTTTGGTAAAAGATGCGGGCTAAAGACATAAACTGCTGTTCCGCGTATCAAGCTCTGGG
>CAZKOQ010000093.1:1633-10203 GCA_964554425.1 uncultured Pirellulales bacterium
GGTAAAAGATGCGGGCTAAAGACATAAACTGCTGTTCCGCGTATCAAGCTCTGGGGGTGCGTCATCACATTCTAAAGTTGGTTTTGGGGCATTTTTGTCCGGTCCAGGGCAGTTTGCGGGGAAAAACGAGGCGGGGGCGGCTTGACAATGTTTTGGAAATAGAATATTATCTTTAGGTTGTTTGTTTGGATGTGATGAGTTTCCTGGCATAGAAAAATTGGTGGTTACGAGAATTTAGATTTTTGAGGTCAAAAGACGATGAGAAAAGGTTTTGATTCAACTTTGAAAACGTGTGTTCTGGCGCTGGTTGTAATTTCTTTGGTGTTTGTCCTTTCCTGCAAGAAATCCACTCCGCAGACCCCGCCGCGAGGCGCCGGCAAGCAAACTACTGACGTCAATAAGGTAAGCGTAAAAAAGACTCCTGCCGTCACAACCAAGACCGATGTCAATGAGGCGGCAAAGACTCCTGCACAAACTTCTGTCACACCAAAGACAGCAGATGCCAATAATCCACCTCCTCCGGCGGGATGGGCGCCGATAGAGATTAAGCTGCCCAAGCCGATGTTTGTGGGGACGCCGCAGGATGCGCGTGTGCCCAATCTTGAGAAGCCGCTCCTCAAGCCGCGTGCGCCGTTTTTAGCGCCGGCTGGGACAAAGAACGTCGCCGCGGGAAAGCCGGTTTCCAGCAGCGATGAAGAGCCGATTATCGGCGAGATAAAAATGATTACAGACGGCGACAAGGAGGCAGCCGACGGCAGTTATGTCGAATTAGGCCCGATGCTGCAGCACGTTACTATTGACCTTGAGGCCGTCTGTGAGATATATGCAATTGTGGTCTGGCATTATCATAAGCAGGCGCGGGTTTATTATGATGTGGTGATGCAGGTCGCCGATGACCCTGATTTTATCAGTAATGTCAAGACGCTTTTTAACAATGACATCGACAATTCAGCCGGTCTGGGTGTCGGCCAGAATATGCACTATACCGAAACTAATGAAGGCAAGCTCATTGATGCCAAGGGAGTCCGCGCCCGCTATGTCCGTCTATACAGCAATGGTAACACCGGCAACGATTTGAATCACTATATCGAAGTGGAGATTTACGGTAAGCCGGTACAATGATGCCGAAGCAATCCGCTTCGCCTGCAAAATCGGCGAGAGTATATTGTGCGCTTATCTTAGCTGCGACAATGGGTGCACTTGTTTTGCGCCTGCCGCTGCTTCAGATGCGGCCTATGCACGGCGATGAGGCGGTTCACGCCTACAAGTTCGGCGACCTTCTGGAGAAGGGCGTCTATACTTACGACCCCAACGAATATCACGGCCCGACGCTCAACTATTTTACGTTAATCCCTACCCGGCTCAGCGGCGCCGGCAATCTTACGCAGGTAACCGAATGGACTTTACGGATAGTCCCTGTCTTTTTCGGCGTTCTATTAGTGGCATTGTTTTTGTTAATGACAGATGGACTGGGACGGGCGGCAGCGGCTTTTGCCGCCATATTGACAGCCATTTCGCCTGCGATAGTCTTTTACAGCCGATACTACATCCAGGAGATGCTCCTTGTCTGCTTTACCTTCGGTGCGATTGTTTGCGGCTATCGGTATGCTCAAAGCAAATCTATTATTTGGGCTTTGTGCACCGGCGTATTCCTTGGGCTTATGCACGCAACCAAGGAAACCTGCGTAATCGCCTTTGGCTCTATGCTGGTAGCATTATTGATTACGCTGGCACTTTCTCATCGGCAAAGAAGTGCTGACATAGATGCTGCCAAACCGATAAAAGTGTCGCAGTTGATTGCGGGTTTTTTGGCGGCTGTGGTCGTTTCGGCGCTATTTTATTCATCGTTTTTCAGTAACCCCGCTGGGTTTGTGGATTCACTGCAAACATACGGCAACTATTTTAGCCGGGTGGGTCACAACGCCATTCATATCCATCCCTGGCACTATTATCTCAAGATGCTCATTTATTCCAGATATAATGGCGGCCCTATCTGGAGCGAGGGCTTTATTATCGTATTGGCCCTGATTGGTGTGGTAGTTGCGATAAGAGCAAGGGGCATATCAGGCATTCAGGCAGGATTTTATAGATTCATTGCCTTTTACACAATTATTATGACCGTGATATACTCTGCTATACCGTATAAGACGCCGTGGTGTCTGCTGGGATTTCTACACGGGATGATTCTGCTGGCCGGCATCGGCGGGGTCGCCATTGTCAGAGTCGTGCCGAATGTCCTTCCTCGCCTGATTGTGCTTTGCCTGCTCTTCGAAGCATCGGTCCTTCTGCTCTGGCAGTCGCACAGAGCAAACTTCATATACTATGCCGACTATCACAATCCTTACGTCTATGCTCACCCTACTACGGATGTCTTTGCTATGGTTGCGAGGGTGGAGGAAATAGCACAGTTTAGTGAGACCGGACGTAATATGAATGTTAAGGTTATATGTCCCGCGCACGATTACTGGCCGCTTCCCTGGTATTTGCGGTCTTTCGGGAACATCGAATGGACCGACAGGGTTTATGATAATGTAATTTCTGTGCCCTTAATTATTGCATCCCCGAGTGTGGAGCAGGAGCTTTTGGGAAGGTTATACCAGTTGCCTCCGCCGGGTGAAAAGCAGTTGTATGTGCCTCTTTTCGATACGTATATGGAATTGCGCCCCGGTGTTGAGCTGCGGGGATATGTAACGCAGGAGTTGTGGAGCCGCTACAGGCAGCAAGGTGTGCCCGATGCTCTCAAGGGAGCCGGGGGTAGAAGATGACTGAGCGGAAATCGGAGAATTTTTTATTTAGTAGTGATTGGCGGTCAATCTCCGGCCTGCAGCGTTTTTGCCATCAGGCAATGGCAGCTACTTTCGAGGTCTATATCATTCACGAGGATGCCCGCTATGCTCAGCAGGCGGCCCGAGCGGCTTTTGATGAGGTTGACCGGCTCGAAGCTGACCTGAGCCGTTTTATCGAAAATAGCGACATTTCCCGAATAAATAATCTTCCTGCCGGACGGCCTTTGCAGTTGGGTTTGTCAACTTTTGAGTGTCTCCAGATAAGCGCCAAGATGAACGCCGAGACTAAAGGGGCTTTTGATGTTACTGTCGGCTCACTGCTTTCCTGCTGGCGTGATAAGGATGGAACGCCGCGAACGCCTTCACAAGAGCAGTTGAGCTTTGCCCGTAAGCATACCGGTATGCACCTGTTGAAACTAAACGAGGCGGATTACACGGTCGAGCTGCTTGCCGGCCCCGTTCAGGTTGACCTTGGCGGCATAGGCAAGGGCTATGCCGTTGACCGGATGGCGCAAGTGTTGCGGGAGTGGGGTATAAATACCACTCTGATTAGCGGCGGCTACAGTTCAATTTTGGCGCTTGATGAGCCGACGGGGACGAAGGGCTGGCCTATTACGCTAAGTAACCCAAGCAATCGCAATCAGACCCTGGCCCGCCTTTGTTTTTGCAATAGGTCGCTGAGTGCATCGGGGGTTAAAAAAGGTCGGCACATTATCGACCCCCGCACGGCCCAGCCGGTTACAGGCAAGCTTGCTGCCTGGGCTTGTGCTCCGGGTGCCGCAAATTCAGATGCTTTATCCACCGCCTTTATGGTTATGAATACTGACGAGATAAAGAAATACTGTTCGCGTCATCCTGATGTAATGGCTATGGTAATATTGGAGGATGGGGGCAAAGAGATAAAAAAGGATAGGGTTTTATTGTTCGGGCCGTGGAAAAAAAATGAGCTGTTGATATAAGTGGAGTTGATTGCTCTATTTTGGAGCGGTCATTTGCCGGATATGGCGCGTTTAATGGCCTTTAGTTCAAACAGCACCCGCCAAAAGCTGCGTGTCGGTGAGAGGCGGCTGTCGCGGTCGCAGCTCCAATTGAGTGGAAATTCTTTTATGCGATAGCCGTGTTTTTGTGCCCGCATTATGATTTCTATATCGAATGCGAAGCCATCCGTGACGCTTTCTCTATACAAGCGGCGTGCGACAACGCCTTTGTATATCTTGAAGCCGCATTGCGTGTCGGTAAATTCCGGGGCGACCCCCATTCTGTGCACCGCATACCAGTGGAAGATTCGTGAGCAGATTCGCCGGTATAAACTCTGGGTCTTTGTGATGTGGCAGCCCTGCATTTTTCTTGAGCCGTGTGCGATGTCGCACTGCCCGCTTTTTAATAGCTCCAGGCCGCGCAAAGCGTCTTCATAGGGCACGCAGGAGCCACTGTCGGCGAACATCACGTATTCGCCCTTTGATTCCGTAATCCCTGTTCTGACAGCGTGGCCTTTGCCGTGATGCTGCTCGTAGCGGACGGCTCTGCGAGGTATCTGCGGGGGGAGTTTGACACTATTTGCGATTTGGGATGTATTATCTCTGCTGCCGTCATCGACGATTATGATTTCTCCTGTAAGGCGGTGGTTTGCTAAGAACTTACCAGCCGCCTCGACGTCGCCTGCTATTTTCTTATTTTCCTCAAACGCAGGGATAATAATTGATAAATCCATTCTTTGATTATATCGTGTGCCGGTTGTTCTTCCAGCGGTATCTTTGAATATTTTTGCTCCAAAATCGCGACCCAAGCTCGTAAATGTTATGCCTTGACGATGTCACTATCGTTTGCGGCCCTTAGAATCTGGTTTACGGTCAGGAGTTTCGTCTCGGTTAAGAGTTTCGAGGAATGCGTTTTGATGGCCGCTGTCATACTTATTTTGTTCTTCAGTGCGGCAGAGGCCTTCTCGAATATATTTTGCTCGAGCGGGCAGGATAGGTCTGCGCCGCTGACAATCCGCAGGAATCGCTGCTTGTGCCTCTTGGTGAAATCCTTTCCCTTCTTGAGAACGAAATAAACTTCATACAAGGCGATAAGGTAAATCACGGCCAGCTCAACGGCGAGCCGGTAATACCTGATGTAGTCAATGTCCTTGATGTATTGCTTAAACATTGCCGAATTTTCTTTATTTTTTTCGTAGTCCTTTGCCGCCTTTTTATAAGGGCCGAATCTCCGGCAGACTCGAAGCGTCAAAAGAAGGTTATCAATCGAGTCCTCGATATCATCTTCAGAAGGCCCCGTCCCATAAGTCTCTACAAATCCCCGCTGCAGGAAGTATCGGAACCAATCCTCGGCGTTGCGGAATGTTAGCCCTCTCACGCAGTCTGCCCACCCGCGAAAATCCTGCTTGAAAAAGTCATACTTAGATCCGCTCTTTTTCTCCAGACGATAGACCTGGTCATAGAGGAAGTAATCCTGAAAGACCTCACACTCGCGGTGCTTTGTGCGGTTTCCGCCTTTGCGGTAGTAAGGCCCGGCGATGCTGTTGACTATCGGATGGATAATCTGGTCGGCGGCGATGTGGGTCAGGTGGCCGGCGATGTATGCCAGCTTTCTGATGTCATCGTCATTAAGCTTGACTTTGCCATTTTTCCTTACTACATCGCTAAAGGCAACCTCCAGCAGCGTCAGCGGAAATTCGTTTGTTTTGTGTGAGTGTAAGTGATACGACCAGGGTGTTACTCCTATTGCCTGGACGAAACCTTCCACGAGCATATCTTTGAGGGAGCGGGTCAAGCTTTTGTAGTAATACAGGTCCGGCCCGATGCTTCCGAGATTTACATAAGCTCTGTAGTTGGCGCTCCTGGATGAGTCGTCGAGCATCTCGGCAAATTCTGTGAATTCCTCAATCCCTTTTTCTTTTAGCTTTTGCAGCGCCTTATGGGCTATAAACATGTGTGCTATATTGGCCGGCATTCGATTCCCTTTCTCTGTATAGACCAATTGTAATAAATAAAACCTTTCTTAGTGCAAAAAATAACTCAAACACCCATCTCTGTCAAAACCAATTCTTGCCTGGGGTCATTGACAAGACCGGAATTTTTGACTGGCCTTAAAATTGTGAGGGCTGTATCATAAAAGGTGTATGTAAAGCTCAGCGATGAGATTGTATGCACAGTAGTTTTGTTGAGGAATATAAGTTTTTGAGCATCTTTTAGAAAGGGGTCGCAGATGAATGTAATAAAGACAACCGCTATTCTGGTAGTAGCAGTAGCATTGGCAGCATCCCTTGCCGGCTGCAAGACACTTGGCGAAGCCGGCAGAGTCGAGGGCTTGAAGGGATACTGGGGCTTTGATGAGGGCAAAGGTCTGATCGCAAAGAATGCAGTCGGAGAAAACGATGCGATTGTTCCGCCAAACCTAAAATGGGTTGAGGGAAAGCGGGGAAAGGCGATTTGGTATGACGGCGAAAGCTACGTCATCATCCCGCACTATGATTTCTTTAACGTCCCGAATTTTACCATCTGTGTCTGGGCAAAACTTGAGCAGACCTATAACTATCACTATATCATTTGGAAGGACGGTATCCAGTGGCCTGAAGAAGGCCCCGGCAGGAGAACCGATATATGGGTGGAAATGACTGGGACGGTAACCGTAATGTGGAACTATGAAGACCGCCTCGACGGGAAAAAAGTAGTTACCGACAATAAATGGCACCATATCGCCGAGGTCTATGACGGCAAATCAATCAAACTTTATATTGATGGCGCCCTTGATGGCGAGGCCGAACCATCCGGTAAACTGCCCACAAACCAGTTACCTATGTGGATTGGCGCCAGACCCGGCGGCGTGGCGGCAAAGGGGATAATCGATGAACTGCGTTTCTACGACCGGGCACTTTCCGAAGAGCAGATAAAAGCCCTCGCAGAAGGCCAGTAGTGTTCTGTCGCAGGAAATTCGATGGGCTGTCATGTTGAGGCGCAGCTGAAACATCTGGCCATCGCACGCCAGATTCTTCGCCCCGACAAGTCGGGACTCAGAATGACATTCATCGTTCGGTGTGCGACAGAGTAGTATGTTCTGCTGATGTAAATGCGATTCCTGCTGCTGATTGTGCCTGGCCATGCAGGAGATGAACCAAACTTTTTTTTGCAATCAGCCGTAATAGACGATATAATAAAATGTGCTAAAAGCGGTTTATTAGCCGTAGAGTATAAGTCATTTCGACCGAAGCCCCTGTGTCTTCTGTCGAAGACAGAAACGGGGGTGGAGTGGAGAAATCTATTAAAAAACAGATTTCTCGACTCGCCTGTGGCTCGCTCGAAATGACGCGATTAAGTTTTTTCGCGGCGGAATTTGAAAAGTAAATCCGGGGGCGAAAGGCTTCGACCGGATTGTAGAAAGGCAGGTTGCATACCCAGGACGCCGGTTGGCCTGGCTAATCATCCGGCACAAAACTTAACTGGCAACTATCAGTTGCGTTTGGCTGCCTAAGATAGACAGCCCGTCCTTCTTGACTTTGCCTGTGGGTCAGGTATGGGCGTCAAACAGCAGGCTGGCCGAGCCGGTTGTTCGGGCTGGCCCGGTAAGATCTATCCGAAATAGCTAAGCCAAGAGCCTGTCGCCTGGCGCTTGGCAAGGCGAAAAAAAACAATAAAGCGACTAAGTATGTAGGAGCTTGCCTGGAAACATCTCGGGACGGGGGTTCGAATCCCCCCGCCTCCAGTCTTCGTCCGCCGCTACAGTTGGCGGGCGAAGCGTGTCACGGCGAAGCAGAGTTTGCTGCGAAGCCGGACTTCTCATCAATGTAGGGTCGCGGCGGACTACGCCTTGGCGGGCCATGAATCCGAAATTCTATTATGTTTATATACTCCGTAGTGTTGTAGAATCCGAGCGGCACTACGTAGGGATGACCACCGATCTCCAAGCACGTCTCAAAAAACATACTGCCGGAGAGTGTGCGCATACGGCCAAGTTCCGCCCCTGGCAAATTGAGATAGCTGTTGCTTTTCGCTCCAAACAGAAAGCCATTGCCTTCGAGAAGTATCTCAAGTCTCATTCTGGCCGGGCGTTTGCCAGAAAGCACTTTTGACGGCCTTTGTAGTTAAGATAAATCATTTGCCAGATGGCATTTTTGATGAAATCTGCTGAGCAAATTTGGGTTCAAGGCCATCGGCCGGAATCCCCCCGACTCCATTCGAGGGACACGAGTTAAGGTATCGAGTGCCCTGAGCACTGTCGAAGGGCAGTCTTTAAGCCCCAGAAAAGCTCAGGGTTGGAAGGTATTCATCCTCGAATTTACCGTGGCTATTCTCTTCAAATGAGCTCATCGGTACTTTCCCAAGAAAACTCAATTTGAATCGTGGAGGTTGGTTGCGCAGAGGGAGAAATCATGGAAGGTGACGGCGCCGTCGCCTCGTTCGGGGAAGATGTCGGTAAGGAGCGGGTCAGGGGCAAGCCATTCGGCGGTGAATATCTGCAAGTCCAGGAAGTTCAAGGCTCCGTCTCGATTCAGGTCGCAGGCGAAGGGGAGATAGTCGGGAGTGACCCTGACCTTGGTGGTGAATTTGTAGTCCACGTCGGTTTCATTGTCGAAGATTAGCTCTACGAAGAATGCCCGCCATCCTTGCGGTGGATTGGAGACCTCAGCGATATACGTGCCGCCGCCCTGGTCTTGAAGCGGCGAGACCTTCCAGGCGAAACCGATGACGTCGAGGCGAAAATTGCGAGCGGTGGGATTAGTGGCCTGCCATAGGCGGACTTCTTTGGGGGTAGTGGTCGTTTGGACTTCGATGCGATTCTCAGCAG
>CAZKOQ010000094.1:0-10003 GCA_964554425.1 uncultured Pirellulales bacterium
AACGAACCGAACCTTTCCTATCACGTTGCTTATCGGCATCTCCTCGCCGGTCGTGGTGCGAGCGCCCTGGCCGGACCACGGCGGCGTGTAGGTAGTGGTGCTGCTGCTGCCGGTGGTTCCTGTCCCACTACTCTGACTCGAGCTTGAGCTGCTCTGATTGCTGCTGCTCTGTGATGTCGTCGAGGTGCTGCTCAATCCTTGTGCGCTTCGCCTGATAGGAGCACTCGTGCCCGGCTGATTGAACATCGCATTCAGCCGCTCGCCGAGGTCCTCAGGGTCGGCGTATTTAAGTGTTATGACTTTCGGAATTTCGCCCATCTCCTGCTTGTCAAGGTCGAGTATCAATTGTTCGACAACATCATACGCTTCCGCAATCTTGCTTATCACGATTATCTTCTTTGTCCCAGGCACCTCTTCAAACGTCAACTGCCCATAAAGCGCCCCTACTATCTTTTGCTTCTCTGTGCTGGTGCCGAACATCATCTCAAAAAACGAAGTCCTGCCGCTTGTTGAAGTCTCACTAAAAAGCGTTTTAAGCAAATCAGCCATCTCAACCGGGTCGGAATTGTGCAACTCAATTATTCTCGGCCTGACCTCGTTAACATCGAGCGGTTTATCCCATTCCGCTATCTGCTGTATGATTTTTACCATATTCTCCGGCGAGGCAATCACCGTAACCTGCCTAAGCGAAACGTACGAAATCACCTTTACCTTGTTCATATCCGTAGATTGCGAAGTCCTGCGACCGCCGAAGGGATTATATCCACCAAATCCATAACCATACCTGCTGCTGCTGCTCTGGGTTTCGTCACTATAAAGCTCTTCTATATTTGTCTTTACCTGGTCGGGGTCGGCGTATTTCAGCCTGATATGCTCCGTCTGGAACAGCCCTGGCGGAAGGTCTATCTCCTCAATAAGCTTCTTGACTATATCACGCAGGTCTTTCCTGCCTGCAACAAGAACCTGTTTCTCCAACGGCTCGATCATAATACTGGGCATCAATTCCATCCCAGGCATATTCCTCATCGTGTCCTCAATACTCTGCTCCACCTCTGAAGGATTAGCATATCTAAGCGATATAACCTCGTATTCTGATTCTACCGGCTCTTTCATATCAAGCCGCTTTATCCATTCGTCTATCTGCTTCATCGCCTCTGCCGATGCCCTGGCGATTATCCATTTGCGCCTCGGCTCAGGGATAAGCACCACCAGACCTTGCGCTTGCCCTGTTACAACCGATGTCGCCATGCCAGTGCCCGAATCGGGCCTTTTTTGTCCTCCCTCACTGGAAACCGGCCGTGGCATTTCAGGCGACATGCCAGACCTATTATCCTGCCCACCTCCCCTACTGCTGCCACTTCTAGCACCCCGCGTTTCCGTAACACCTAATAATAACCTCAACAATTGCACAATCTCCGAGGGGTCGCCATTTTCTACTGTGAAAACCTTTGTCACGGTCTGTTCTGACTCCGGCACATCAAACTCCATGATAATCCTCTCAATGCGCATCAGATTGGAAACAGTATCGATAATCAGCAAAGTGCTCGTCGTCTCGTCGGCACTGACATAGCCATGCTCTCCAACTAACGGGCGGACAACCTCGCTCATCTGACTGGGTTTGTAGTTCTCCATCTTGAAAAATTTCTGGACTATCTGGTCCTTATTTTCAAGCAGCGCAAGCGGCTGACCGGCCGGTATCGTAGGCACAAACCCAAGCTTAGCCTCTTTCATCGTCGTAATGTAAATGGCATTATCCATCACTTCGGCTGAGTAGCCCTTCATCCGCAGCGCACTGTAGATATGCGCAAGCGCCTGACTCCTCGGCAGCTTCTGGGAAGAATAAATGGTTACTTTCTGGCTCATCGCCTCTGAAGTCGGAATAATTACCTTGCCGGTCCACTCAGCAAGCTTCTGAATGATGCTTTTCATTTCCACATCTTTGAGATTCAACGCCTCCATTGGCTCATTCGGACCCGCGGGCTTATTTGCGTCGAGCGCACTTCGCATCCCCTCCTGCTTGGCCATCTCAGACATAGCATTCGGCTCTCCCGGGAATGCTCCAAACGGCGGCTGAAACCCGGCTATCTGAGGAGGACCAGGCCTATTGGGGTCAAAAGGCATACCAGGCCTATTTGGGTCAAAGCGCATACCGATTCTGTTGGGGTCAAAAGGCATACCGGGCCTATTCGGGTCAAAGCGCATACCGGACCCAAACTGCCTGCCTCTTCCAGAGAACCTATCACGCCCAAAGGACCTGTTGGGGTCAAAAGGACCCATTCGCTGCTGCGGCTCATCGAAATCGCGCCTGCCTGCCCTCTCGTCCCTGGCCACCATTGGCTCATTCGCCTCAGCCGGCTTTGGAACTTCTGCAGATTTGTTCGGCTCCGAAACTTGCTTTTGTGGCTCAGCGCCTTTCTCTACCGGCTTTGCATCGCGCTTGTAAAAGCCCACTTTCCAAACAATAAAAACTGCCACAACACCAATAATTACCGCTATTACTAATTTTGACCGTTCCACAGTAATCACCTCACTTTAACTTTAACGTATTATTTATTATGGTATTAGGTTCTTGCCCCACGATATTAGGTTCTCGCCGCACTGCGTTAGGGTCTCGCAGCTTGGCTCTAAGCTCCTCGCGTATCTTGTCCCTGAACTGCTGCCTCTCCTGCTCCGTCATATTCGCCCACCTCTCTCGTAATTTGGTTTTCTCCTCTTCAGAAAGTGTCAGGCCCGCCCCCCTATCGCCTTGCCGGCTGATGTCAAATCTCTCGCGCAATTGTTCTCTGAATTTCTGTTTCTCCTCGTCAGACATAGTCGCCCATCTTTCTGTTGCTTTCTTTCGTTCCTCAACTATCTTTGCCCTCTCCTCTTCAGAAAGATTATAAAACTTCTCCCTCCCCACTGTCGGCGGAATCATACTCTGCACTGAATGCTCACCGCCAACGTTGGCACCGGCTTCGGAACCACCCTGCTTATTCCGTCGGGCTTCTTTGATATAGAAACCGATGCCGACAGCAGTAATAAGCACCGCAGCACCGACAGCTATCAATACTATTGTCTGCGAGTGTTTCATTAGAGCACCTCTAACTAATCTCCTCCCCGCCGTCTGCCGCCACCAGGTCCACCGCCAGGCCCACCACCGCGCTGCCCACGCATTCGGTCTCTAAACGCCTGCCTTTCCTCCTCAGACATATTCTCAAATCTCGCCCTCATACTTTCAAAACCTTCTCTCATCCTTTCCGGTGAGAATTCCCCAAAACCGCCAGCTCCAGGTGCAGATATGTTAATATTAACTACCGGCGGGCTGCCTTCAGGTCCTTTCGCAACTACATCTTTCATGTCCGGCCTGCCCCGCCCGGGTCCTCCTGGGCCGCCGGGAACGCTCGAACCAATTGGGGCAAAGACGTGTTCACGGCCGTCCCATTCAATCCTCACCTGTGCCGGCTCAATCGCAACAATCTTCGCATCTCCAATCCTGTCGCCAACTTTATGCCAGCTCTCCCCTATTAGCGCTTCATCACCCATTATGCCAAACACATCGCGAACAGGGTTCTGCTTCGGCGCAGGCGGCACAAACAAGTTACTCTTCTTCAACTCACCGGCCACCGCCGCCGCCCCTACAGAAGATTTTTCTATATCCTTCACATCCAGCTTTTTATTCTGGGCAACAGCTTCTTTTATTACGCTCTCCGCCTTGGCCGATGCCGCAAAAAAACCTGTCACCTTTACCAAAATCAAAATTCCAAACACCACCGAAATCCCGAACAGCGCAACTGAGAGCAATTCCTTTTTGTCTTTTAGATAATCGAGTTTCATAAATCACCTCTTCTTTCTTATTGCACAAACGTTGACACCGTCAAATCGAACTCAACGTCCTCACGGTTCTTCGCGTCGCATCGAACTCTAATCTCCTCTACACCGACCAGATATGGATTCTCATTAAGTTTGGCAAGTAAATCGAGCACCTGCCCAAACTTGCACTTGGCATTGGACTTCAGCCGCAGCACTCGATAACCATCCGGCCGCACCTTCCCCGCAGGCAGAACCTGCAGCGGCTTACTATTTATCCCTGCCTGTTTCAACTGCTCGTTAAGCTTACTTCTAAATAAAAATTTCTGCGTCTCCTCCTTTTGCGGCATCTCGAATACCGGCACAATTGTTGTTATAGCTCCCTGCGCGGTCTTGTCCACACCGAGAGCGTCTATCCTCGTATTTATCGCCGCAAGCGACTGTCTTGCCTGCTTCCAGTGGTCAAGCCATTTTGCCCCGAACCAAAATGCCGCCACAACGACGGCACAGATAGTGCCTATTTTCAGTGCCCGTTTATCTCTTTTATTCAATCTTTCTAACATATATTCTCTCTTCTACAAAACTCCTGCAACTATCTCTCTACGTCAGCTACCGCGTCATCTTCCATTTCCCATACAATCACTGAGTCAACCGCTGCAGCACCGTTCCCTTCTTTGTAAAATTCTTATAATGAAAAATTATTGTAAACTTGTATTTGTCCCCCTTTGGGTCTTTGGACGCATTCTGTATCTCCACGCCGCTTATCCCCTTTTGGGTCAATAGGGTCTCCTGAAACTTGTACAGCACATCAGGATTGTCTGCCTGCCCGCTTATGCTCACTGGCTGTCCCTTCTTAAACTGGAAACTGTCCAGCAAAATTCCTCTGCTTTCTTTCGCATTAACATAATTTAGTATTTCCAGCAAATCAGGCCTTTCTGCCGCAACTGCTTTAATCAGCTTTTTCTTCTGCACAAGCACATTCATATCCGCCTCAGACACAGACGCCTTCAGCCGCCTCTCTATCACACCCGGGCTTGCAACATCAACCGCATAGGATACGATTACAAGAGCCAGCAGCATCACCGCAGCCGCCACAGCCGCCACCTTCAGCTCATACAGCCAGGACTTCTTTTCGTCCACCTCGAACGGCCTATACAACTGCTCAAAAATGTTCAGCCCCGCTTCACCCTCAAGCTCCATCAGGGCAAGACCTGTCGGCACTCGATATTCATAAAGCTCTTTTATTCCCAGACCTTCTGCTGTCTTTAGCGACCCAGCCAGAGGCAGCGCTTCCATCGCATCCAGCCCCGCCGACCTGAGCAAAGACACGATACTGGCAATAACATCGCTGCCGTCCGATAGCACAAAGACTGGCAGATCTCCCGGTTCGGCACAGCCAAACAGCTCCAGTACACCTCTGGCATCCTGGACAAAACTCTCCGTAATTTCTGTTTGCTCCACCGTCTCTCCTGCCGAAAGGGCATCAACTCCCACATCCAGAACCGCCGCATTGGCCAGACGTCCGTCATTGACAAGACTTACTTGCGTGCTTCTCGCCCCCATACTCATAACCACTGCGTCGCCATCGCGACCGCCCGCCGTAAGGCGTCCCTCCTGGGAGAAAAACGCCCTCCACACTCTTACCACACCTTCACAATCCAGAAGTATCTTCGCCGGCTTCATACCACCGATATTTCCAAGAAATCCCTGCAACCGCTCTTTTCTTCCAACAGCAATAGTAACAGCTACTTCTCCATTCCGCGTTCGGCCTGTCCGCCACGCCAGTTCCACCTGCTCAGCCGGCAGCGGCAGCCACGTCTCCGCCTGCAACCTGACCGCTCCTGCCATCTCCTTTTCCTTCAGTTCCGGCATCCAGATGCGGTATAGAGCCACCCCAGCCGAGTTGAAACCAACCACGACCGTCTTCTCGCCGTCTTTTATCGCTTTGTCGCCCTGTTCTATAGACAGGCCGCACTCGCCTGCAAAAAGAGCCAAGTCTTTCTCGCTGCCCTCCCTGCTCTTCGCCCAGAGAAGCGCGAAACTCCCCCCGCTGTGTGCGCGAACCTCCACGGCCCGCAACTCTTTGCCGTCTTGCGATATTGCAACTACAGAAGAGAAATGTTTCTTTGCACCAACTAATCTGTCACTCATTAATTGCTTACCCCTTCATACCAGTAGAGTATTTCGCAAGGCATCGGACTCCTGTCCACCACCACTTCGGTCTGAAGCACTGCTCCGTTGGAGCCGTTCCTGTCAGCCGTAGCAACACAGTGGATAGTGAAAACATCCGAGCGTGTCGTTATATTATTTGCAATCCTCTTAAAGGCCTCGAGATTCACTGACCCAACCTGCATCACATCCGCAATGCTCGTCATACCGGTTGACAAACTATCCCTGTAATTAACAATGTCATCTGCAATCCGCTCAGCCACATCATCGCCGCCCAGCAGAGCCGTCAGCACAACATCCGAAGCTGTATTTATATTTACTTTTCCATCCACTCTCTGTCCGCTGCTTACGGTTATCATATCCGCTATTCTGTCGAATGTCTGCATATCTATCGGCTGTGCCGCATTTGGGTCAGCACTTGCCCCCGACGGCTCCTTGGGGCTGCTATCACTTATCAAATCACCGATACTCTGGTAATTCCTATTTCTGCGATTGTCCACAATCCATCTGGCCTGCCCTCTGCTTATACCAAGAGCGCTTTCAAGCTCATTCTGATTGGCAGAATTGACATTCACCCTGGTACTCCCTGTGGCATCTTTGTTGTTGTCGTAAGAGTAGCAGGTCAAATACTCAACCCATCCCATATCCAGCACATCATCACCGTCATCAGCAGGCGGGCTTTCATCTTTGTCTCGCTCGTTATAGTCAAGCTGACCATTAAAGTTGGTATCCTCTCCGTAGAATAGCTCCTCCGTAACTCCTTTGACCAACAGCAGCTCACGTATCGTCTTAAACGGACCATTGCGAACCATATATCGGAAAGACAGATTCTCATAATACCCCCCTTCAACACCGGTGCCGCTCGGCGTATCGTCACTATCCCGCCAGTCGATTATCGCATCGGCAATATCCTCCACCATATTCGGCAGCCACATAAGCTGCTCCTTGGTGGCGGTATTGATGTTGAGCTTACTCGCCTCATCAAAAACTATCACACTGAAATAGCACCCCTCCAGCATAATATCATTAAGGTCTGTGTCGTTGTCACTCCACAAATCTATCAGGCCATCACTTTCTCTGGTGTCCTCGTTCAATATCCCAATCGCCTTTTCTATGCCAGCCCTGCCTGCCCACTTACACCTGACCCCTTCCATCCTCGACAAACAGACCTTCGAATCAAGCCGGGCCTTGCGCCCAAGCACCGCAACAATCACCATCAGCACAACGACAAGCCACAGGACTGCAAGAAGAACAAGCCCCTTCTCGATTCTCACAGCCCGATTCTCGATGCTCGTTTCGAGTTTCGAGTATCCAGTATCGAGTATCGAGCATCGATTCTGTCTATCTTTTTTATAATTGCTCACCGCGATTGTCCTCCTCCACCGCTTCCCGTTCCACTTCCTCCGCCACCGCTGCTGCTCCCTTCGCCGCTCTGCCCACTACTCTCACCCTGTCCTCCTGTTTGGCTCTCGCTTTGACCTTGGGTACTACTTTCTGTCGAGGTCATTCCACTGCTGGCAAGTCTGGCAAAGTTCACAATAAAAGATTCCCCAACAATCTCTCCGCCGCCCATTGGAGTGGCCGCTATACTTACCTCAATCAACGACGGCAGAGTCTGCATCTCCTCCGGCCATTCGTTCGACCATTCCTCGCCGTCATAGTATCTTACTTCAAAAACGTCTATTCCTTCGGCAAGCACAGTCAAGATTCCGCCCGGCTCATACTCCTTATTAGGATTCGGCCAGTATCGCCTTACCAGCATTGACTTGTCTTCACTCTGCAAAAGGTAGTATTCGGCTTCATATATGTCGCCTTCCGGCTGTTCAAAACGTGCCTTTGTCCTGCTGACTGTGTATAGAACCAGGTAACTCAGATTCTCCTGTCCTGACTGGACAATAGTCCCTATCAACCTGGTGCTCTCTCTGTTTGTGTCGCGGTATAGATTCACCAAGTCCCGCGAAATCATATTCGATGCAAATCGGACCTCGCCGGCCGCGCCAATATTTCTATCAACCATTTCACTGCTGGCAGTAACAACCCGCAGCGTCCCCACCGCCACCAGCGCAACAAAAGCTCCTATGGTCGAGGCCACCAATATCTCCACCAGCGTAAATCCGTCTCTTCCGGAAAATATCCCCCGGCAATCATTCTGTTGTGGCAGTTGCTGTAGTAGCATACACACTTATCCCATCGAACATTGTCTGAACTAAAATATTGTATGGCCGATTGTTCTCAATCCAGCTTACGGTTATAGTCAACAAATACAAGCTGTCAATATCCTGATACTCCGTCGAAACCAGCCATCGGTAGCTCTGCCCAAACTGTTCAACAACTCCCTCCATTTGCCCGGCCTCGATGAACTCGTCGATACCAATGTAGTCAATCAGCCGAAGCTGCTTGTCGGCCACCAATGCCGCCATCTCATATTGCCTGTTGAGCCGTGTGCCGCTAACAGCCCGCGTGGTAATTGCCCCGACCACCAGCACGGTCCCGCACAGCGTAATGCTCGCAACAATCGTCTCAACAAGAGTAAAAGCTCTATTATTTCTTACGCGCCGAATCATTCTTCCGCATCCAGGTCCACACTACTGGTCTTGACTTCTTTGGCCGTGCCGAAATACATCGTCGCCTTACCGGTCGCAGCGCTGATGCCAATAGCATAATGGGTCTTGCCGTCGCCGATTTGAACAACCGCCGACTGCGCAGTGCCGTCCGGCAAAAAAAACACTGTATCCCCTTCATTGGTTGTGGCACGGGCTTCCAGCCCGTGCGGAGTAATCAGGATGTCCTCAAACTTAACGTCACCCTCGAATTCTACCGGCTTGCAAAAAAGGTCTTTTACTATTACTTCTGTGTTCTTCCCAGCTTCTATGTCCCATTGTGTCGTAAACAGCCAGCACCTGTTATTCGCCGCATCTAATTGCATTGTGTAACGGACTTGCTGCTCAACTGCCATTATCCTCGCATACTCTGCCATCATCAAAAATTCTCGCGATGCCTTTTCGACGAGCATCCTTTTGTGTGTCCCGACATAAAGCCCGCCGCCAACGCCCGCCATCAGCGAAATAATCAATATCACAAGCAGCATCTCAGTCAGGGTAAAACCGTGGCACGGCCATCCTGGCCGTGTATTAAGGGGCTGGAAGCCCCTGCTACAATTCAACTCTTGCTTACTGATTCCCATAGCTGCCACAAATCCGCGCCTATATCTAAACGCTGAGTGGCACGGCCATCTTAGCCGTGTCTTCAGTCGCTTCAGGGACTGGAAGCCCCTGCTACACGCTAATCATTAACTATATCCTCGTTGTCACCTTCCCCGCCCTCTAAGCCGTCCGCCCCATAGCTTATCAGGTCAAAACTACCGGGATTGTATGTCCCTTGCTCAATATAAATATACGGATGTTCCCAGGGGTCAAGCAGCTCACTTCGCTTCAGGTATGGTCCGTTCCACTTATCCTCGAGGTCTGTCGGCGCAACAAGCAACACATCAAGCCCCTCGGACTCAGCCGGATACCGCCCGCAGTGAACGTAGAACCTCGCAATCGAATCCTCGATAATCGCCATCTTTGCCCTTGCTATGTCTCTCTTGGCCTTGCCAAGCCCCCTGAACATCCGAGGTGCAACAAAAGCCGCCAGCATTGAAATAATCAGAATTACTACAAGCAACTCCACAAGTGTAAATGCTTTTCTTTTCTGCCTTGCCAATCTCATTTTGCCACCTTTCTTACAAACAAAAACCGTAAAGTTAAAATAAAAAAATAACCAATAAGCATCCTTAATATTGACTTTTACATTTTAAGTTTTAAGTTTCTTAAAACGTTCCTGCTCCCAGTGACATCATAACAATCGGCAGCAGCGTCGCCGCAATTATAAACCCTATCACCAATGCCAACAGCAATATTAAAATTGCAGGGAAAATCGCCATAAACCTGTTTATCGCCGCATCCGCATCCGCATCGAAAGTATCAGCCGCATTCAGCAATAGCTCGTCGAGCTTGCCCGTCTGTTCTCCTATCGAAACAATCTGGACCAAAAGCGGCGGAAA
>CAZKOQ010000095.1:0-9998 GCA_964554425.1 uncultured Pirellulales bacterium
AACGGCTTTTCATACGCGGTGAAAAACAAACCCAATCAAACCCAATTGCAAACCAACCACCCCAATTTTCAAAATTTCCCTCAAAATCCTCTATTTCCACCTATTTTCAGACTTTTTTCCCCCCTTTTTACTTCTGTCTGTTGTCGTCTATCGACCAACGACTATCAACCAATGTCTCCAAATGCCTTTCTCAACAAAGCGATGCTTTTGGGAATGGCTGTTTTGTAATCTTCGTTTCCTTCAAATTCCAGCGACACATAGCCGCGGAAATTATGCTTTCGCATAATCTTTGCAATCCGCTCGTAATCCAAATCAAGCGTGTACCATAAACCGCCGCCAAAGTATGTCTTTGCGTGCATAAACACTGTGTATGGCGCACACCGCTCAATTCTTTCGTATGGGTCCTCAAGAAAATTTCCCACATCCAGCAGAACCCTCAGCCACGGCGAATTAACGGCATCTATAATTTTCAATAATCCATCAGGTGTTCTGGCTAATCCCCAGTGGTTTTCCAGCCCTAATATTACGCCGCACTTCTCAGCAGCAGGCAGACATTTTTCAATGCTGTCAATAACCCACTTAAACCCATCCTCCTCGGTATATCCCGCAAGTTCCGGCTCAATGCCCCGCTTTGCCATTAGCTCATCGAAGCTTTTTATTGTCCCCCATCTGCCGGTATTGATGCGGATTATAGGAATGCCGAGCTGGTAGGCCGTCTCAATACACTTGATTGTGTGGTCGATATTCTGCTGCCTTTTCTCTTTATCCGGCGAAACAAAACCCTGATGAATGGATAGACCGCACAGGTCCAGACCATTGATAAGAGCACGCCGTTTAAGATGCTGCAAATATTCATTCGTCTCTTTTTCCATTTGCATACCAAGTATCTCTACGGCGTCAAAACCCATCTCCGCCGCTTCATCTATGCAGGTCTCAATCGGCAGCTTCAGCCCCTCTTTGAAACGCCAGAAAGAATACGTAGAGACTGCAAACCGGTTGCGCTTCAACTTTTTAGTCGAATTGGCATCTTTACTGTCAGTCGCTTCAGCAAGTGCTCCCTCGACCGAACAGGGAGCAAAACCAACAGCCGCAGCAGTAATAGACCTTGCCAAAAAACTCCTGCGATTTATAGATTGCATAATCTATCCTTTCCAAAGCCCGTTCTTTCGCAGCATAAACATTTGCACCAAATAAATGTCTGGGTTTTAATCCCTCTTTAGCGGCTTAATGGCAGCCGCAATCTGCATAAACCTCGGCATCGCATAATCAAAGAAACGTTTGTAGCTCTCGCAAAAATAGCTCTCTCGCCCGAAATTGTCCTTATCAAAAGGTGCTCTATCCTTCATACACCCGCCCCGGCAGTAAGCAAGATGCCTGCACACAAGGCATTTATTACAAAGATTCTGCTTGGCCCGTGCAAAGGCGCGTTTTTTACCATCGGAGGCAAGTTTCCCTATCGGCGTTTCAAAAATATTGCCCAATCGCCACCTCGGCTCAACAAAAAAATCACAGCAGAACGCATCCCCATTATGCTCGATAACAATATATTGAGTGCACTGTCTATCGAATGTGCAAATCGTATGTCTGCCCACCATACAATATGACAATATCGAATCAAAATCACGAATACTTACTTTCTCCGGCCCATTCTTGAACCAATGGTCGAATAACCTGCACAAAAAGTCCCCGTATTGTTGTGGCGTAATCGAAAAATCTGTAACCTTATCCGTTGCAGCATCCAGCTCCACGCAGGGAATAATCTGCAAAAACTTCACGCCAAGCCCGACAAGAAAATCAAAAACCTGCTCCGGATGCTCCACGTTTTTGTTGTTTAGCAAAGTAAGCGTATTAAATTCAACCTTATGCTCCTTACAACTCTCGATAGCCCTAATTACCTTATTGAAGCTGCCACTGCCTGAATGGTCGAGGCGATAATAATCGTGTAGCTCTCTTGGTCCATCAATACTGATGCCGACAAGAAATTTATTATCGTGCAGAAACTGACACCACTCGTCATTAAGTAAGACGGCGTTAGTTTGTAACGAATTACCAACCTCTTGGCCCACCGCGCCATACTTTTCCTGCAGCTCCACCGCCTTCTTATAAAAATCAATACCCATTAGTGTCGGCTCTCCACCCTGCCACGCAAAACCACTGAACTCAAGCCGTAGCTCCATATAATCTTTGACCATCCTCTCCAGCACCTCTTCGCTCATCCTCTGTCTTCCCTGCCCAACTTCAGGTGCTCGATACTTATAAAAACAGTATTTACAATCGAGGTTGCAATCAGAACCCGTTGGCTTTATCAAAAGTGTAAATGGCTCCATTATCTTGCCGGCCCTATTTAAATTTGGCTTTGCGTTACTAATTCTGGATTCGTAATCTAACTTTGTCAGCCGACCGCGTGTGCCTGTCAGCCGAACCTTCCCTAATGGCCGACCCTATCTGCATAAACCGACGCATTGTATAGTCAAAAAACTTCTTATAGCTCTCGCAGAAATAGCTCTCACTGCCAAAATTACCCTCCCTCAAGCGAATCCTGTCCTTCATACACCCGCCCCTGCAGATGTCAAAGTATCTGCAAACTAAGCACTTATTGTCCAAGTTCTGCTTCTCTCTCGCAAATGCCCGCTTCCTGGCGCTGGCGGCAAGCTCTTCAAGAGATACTTCCAGAATATTGCCTAACCGCCACCTCGGCTCAACAAAAAACTCGCAGCAAAAGGCATCGCCGGTATGCTCGATAACCACAAAGCCGGCACACTGCCTACTATAAGTGCAAATCGTGTGGCTGCCCAAAACAAAATACGTAACTAACGAATCAAACTCACGAATATTTAGCTTTTCCGGCCCATATTTATACCATAGGTCAAACAACCGGCACAAAAAATCCCCATACTGCCTCGTCGTTATCGAAAAATCCGCCGGCTCTCCGGTCGCAGGGTCTTTCTCAATGCAGGGAATAAACTGCAAATAACTAAGCTCATTTTCCACTAAGAATTCAAACAACTTATCCGGGTATTCTACATTTCTATTGTTCAGCAGGATAAGTGTATTAAATTCGACCTGATATTTTTTGCAGTTTTCAATCCCCCGCATCACCCTGTCATAAGTGCCGCCTCCTGACCGGTCCACGCGATAATAATCGTGAAACTCCTTCGGGCCATCGATACTGATACCGAGAAGAAACCTGTTGTCGTGAAAAAAACGACACCACTCTTCATCGAGCAAAACTCCGTTAGTCTGTAAGGTATTGCTTACCTGCTGGCCTGTCCTGCCGTATTGCTTCTGAAGCTCAACTACCCTCCTAAAAAAATCCACCCCCATCAGTGTCGGCTCTCCTCCCTGCCACGCAAAGCCGACAACCCCAAAGCCCAACTGCATATAATCCTTCACCAGCTTCTCCAGCACCTCCTCGCTCATCCGCTGCCTTCCCTGCCCAACATCGGGAGCTCTATTTTTATAAAAGCAGTATCTGCAATCAATATTGCAATCCGAGCCGGATGGCTTGATTAAAAGTGTAAATGGCTTCATTTACCTATGTTCTCATGTAACTCGTATCCATCTTTCCTCTCCACTGATGCGACGCAAGTTGATTCTCAAACGTTCACTTATGCTACCTACCGACCTTGGCTAAACCTGAAGGAGTTTGAGGTGTTGAAAGAAGTGTGTAAAACACCTCCCAACGCCTGTTAGGGTGGTTCTCTGTTCCAGCATGTTTTTCTATATGGTCTCTGACCATACGCTGGCCAACATCATAGTTGACCACGTAACTGCGATATTTTTCAATGAAACGCACATATTGGTCAGCCTCTTCAGAGGTGCTCAATCGATACCTGGTGAACCATTTGATCGCCTCACCTTTGTTCATCCTGCCGTCTAAGTATTGCCGGGCGACTTCGTTCCGTGCACACTCCAATTCCTTGATCAATTCTCTGATTTTATAGTACTGTTCCGCTTCTGAGGGGTCTAATCCCGCCAAAGGAAACAAAACTTTTTGCTCAAACTCGATTCTCGTGATGGCATCAAAGGCAATGTCAATTCCATACTCCGCAATACCCTCTGCGATCAACGACTGTGGACTGTAAAGCGGAGAGACACAAAACTCCATCCAGTTCCTGTCTCTGACCAGACACTTTTCCAATAGTGTCAGATTAACATGGTGCCCCGGGTACCCCTCGTGACAAGCAAGGTCAACTGCCGAATTAATATAGACTGGCAAGTCAACGTTCACCTGAATCAAACTACAACCGTTGCCTCTATACCAATTATAGGCAAACCAGGGTTTATCTGTGACATATTCTATTGTAAGGTTCTCGTTCTCCGGCAATTCAATGTATTTCAGCGTTCGCCTGCGGCATTCAGCCATAGCCGCTTTTAGTACCGCATCCAACCTATCTTTTGGGATAATAAACCCCTTCTTATAGTTATTGAATCTCTCATAAATATCGCCATTACCGGGCAAAGTATTATCAAGTTTTTTTAGTATGTTTTCAAAATACTCCTCATCGTGAACAGGAGCAGCAGCGTCATATAAGGCTTTGGACTCCTCATCAAATGACATTTTTCTCCCGGACAACAAATCGATATTTGCTTTTACTGATAAAAGTTGTTTCTCCAAATATGTGTATCGTAGTCTTTCCAATGAGCCGAATTCATTCTGGTTAACCTTTCTCAACTGGTCGATAAGCCCGGTAGCCTCAGCATCTAATTGACTATGCGGGAATTGTCCCTGTTCAGCACCTTCAACTTTCGAGGGTTTCCATTCTTCGGGCCCATAGTAAGCGTCAACATAATCAGCATCATATAGTCCGATTTTGAGCACTAATTTGACGTAGGACTCTGCTATCTTGTCCATACTTACTTCGTTCGCAACCTTTTTACCGGAACAAGAAGACAGAAATAAAGATATTGTGATTGATAAAGGACCTAATACCCTGAACATGTCATACCTCCTACTGGATTAGATGCCATCAGCATTGAACGAACCACAAACCTATTTGTCAATCGTCCTGTGCTTGTGCAACCAGGCTTTGGCCCACTGCTCAGCTTGCTCTGGCGTCTGCAACAAGCCTTCAAGCTGAGCAATGTACAATTCATCAGCCAACTGGCCCAGCGCCGGTCCCGGCACAACTCCTAACCGAATCAGGTCATAGCCATTAAGTAATGGCCGGGGCCGCAGCTCAACGTTACCCAGTGCCTTTATCCTTCTACGTAACCTTATCAACGGTAACATACCTTCCCCGCCGCCCTTTACCTTCTGAATCGCCCTTTGCAGCTCAAATAAATCCCCAAAATACGGCTCAGCGAGCGTCTTCTTTAATTCCGCAAGAGACATCTTGTCATCCAGCAGCTTGCCCCTATTTGTAAGTAAAAATTTTATGTGCTTGGTCTGATTCCTGCTGGGCTTGAGCACCTCCAATTTCTCAAGGGCAAATCCGGTATCACACCCCGCAAAAAACCCCGCCAACACTAAAGGGAAATTGACCTTCTTCCGCAAGTAACTAAGCACACCCACCGCAAATTCCGCACGCTCGCCTGCAAATCCTTCAAATATCGCCTCCGCTAATCCGCTTACAATCAGCATCGAAGCCCCCACGGCCCGTCGCGGGCTGACAAGTATCCCCTCCAGCTCAATCGCTATCCGCTCACCGCTTATCTTCGTTATGTTTTCTGCGTTGCCGCAAATCGCCGACCACGTGGCTGCCTCAATCGTAAAGCCAATCTGGGTTGAAAACCTTATCGCCCGCAGCATCCGCAGGTGGTCCTCGGCAAACCGCTCCTCAGCCCTGCCTATCGTCCGCATTATTTTTCGTTCAAGGTCGGCCTGCCCTTCAACATAGTCAATCACCTTCTTCCCGATAGGGTCACAAAACATCCCATTTATGGTAAAGTCCCGCCGGCTTGCATCTTCCGCGGCGCTTGCAAATTCGACAGCCGCAGGGTGCCTGCCGTCGGCATAACCGGTTTCTGTCCGGAAAGTCGCAACCTCAACCTGCTGCTCCTCAATCAAAACAATCACCACGCCAAATTTCGCCCCAACTTTCAGCGTCCGCTTAAATAACTTTATCACATCCTGCGGCCTGGCATCCGTCGCAACATCATAATCATTGGCTCGCCTGCCTAACAGCATATCGCGCACGCACCCCCCCGCCAGTAACGCCTGAAAACCTTTACGCTGCAATCGCTTAATTATTTCTATGGCCGCCCGTTTATTTGTCATTTGTCCGTTATTATTCCGTATGCCGCACAAATCCGAATGACGCTCAAATTTTCAAAGCTGACAGCTCTGCTGTCATTCTGAGCGAAGCGAAGAATCTCATTATTCTCAAGTAAACGAGACCCTTCGCTGCGCTCAGGGTGACACTTACGTGTCATTTTTGTAATTTGATATTGTTTAGGATCTCGAATTTAGTGCTTCGGATTTTGTATTTTTTTCTACTTTTTCCCTAATATCGTTACCGCCATTGTCCCCCACTGCCGCCGCTCTATAACCTTCAATCGCCCGGACTCATCCAGCAGCTTCATCCGCCGCTCAGTCCTGACTACAACATATCCGGCGTCCGCCACCTGCTCCTGCAATAAATCCAACAATCCAAACAAAGGCGAACCGCTCCCAACATCTTCTGTCAAAACATAAGGCGGGTCAACAAAAACAAGGTCATATTTCTGCACATTCGAGATTCGAGATTCGAGATTCGAAATTCTGGCGGCTACTGCCGCCGGTGGAGCACCTATCTTAAAGGCATCGGCCTTTATAACCTTTGATTCTTCAACAAAGCCCGCCTTTTCAATATTCCTCTCTAATGTGGCAGCAACCTGTCTATCCTGCTCGACAAAAACAACATACGCCGCCCCCCTGCTCAGCGCCTCAAGCCCCAGAGAGCCGACTCCACAGAACAAATCTGCTACAACCGCCCCCTGAGGCAAACCATAGTTATAAAGCACGTTGAAAAGCGATTCCTTGACTCTATCGGTGATAGGCCGGGATGTTTGCCCTTTGGGGCTTAATAGTCTCATTCCCCGCCTTGTGCCGCCTATAATTCGCATTCAGCCCAAACTTACATATCTTCGCTGTTATTTATTCTGTGACAGACTACAGCTCTGTCGCGGTTTGTTTGAGGTATTGTCATGCTGAACGAAGTGAAGCATCTGGTCATCGCAAGGGAGATTCTTCGCTGCGCTCAGAATGACATTGTTCATTATTTAAACTGCGACAGAGTATTACTACTTTGTCCAGTAATCAACGACAAGGACTTTGTCCAATTGCGGCCTTAAAAGCTCAGCAAATTCCTTGTGTGCCGGGTGCGGCAGATATTTATCGCGGTCGGCCTCATTCAAAAATGTTACCACGAAACAGTGCGTAAAGCCCTGCGAAAGGTTCTGAGTGCCTATGTCTGTGCCCCACTCAAAATCGTGTATTGCATCGATTTTGCTCGGCAAAGCACAGAAATCCGACTCGATCTTTCTTACCTGCTCGGCTGTGGTGCCTTCCTTGAACTTAAACAATACAACGTGCCGCAGAACGTGGTGGGGTTTCTGCTCAGTAACGTGTGTGGTCTCCTGAACGCTCACACAGCCCTGAATACTTATGCACCCACTTAAAATAATCGCCGCAGCCGCCAGACACAAAAGATTCTTTACCATTTTTAGTTACCTCCAATCTTTCAATTTCTAAACTAACACGATTTTCTTTTGGAAAGAAGATTTTAACAACAACGCCTCATCTTTTCCAAACCAAAAACGCAGAAAATAATTAACTACCGCCAAAAATATCGCAAGATGCTTCCACACACCAAGCTTATAAGTTATAATCTGCAAAGGTTATAAAACATAATTGAGGCAGCATTATGGGCAATTTGCTATTAGAAGACATTCAATACAAAATCGAACAGACAAATTTCGGCACCTGGTGTCGATACGTCTATCCGAACGGCACCAGCTTCCGCGAATTCAAATCTTACGCGACACTGTTTGGCCTGCCCCTGCTCCATTACACATACGGAAGAAACCCGGAAACCGGCAAACGCATCGTCGCAAAAGGCATCATCGCCATCGGACGGCTGGCTTGCGGACTTGTCGCTATCGGTCACGCATCATTCGGCCTTCTGGCAATCGGCCAATTGGCAATCGGCATTATCTTCGGCATGGGACAATTATCAACCGGCTTGGTTGCCGCAGGACAGGCAGCAATCGCCATATTCTTCGGCCTCGGACAATTCGCAACGGGTTACATTGCTATCGCTCAATTCGGAATAGGTAAGTATGTCCTGGGCCAGGTTGGATTTGGCGAGTTCGTCTGGAGTGTAAAGCGAGCCGACCCGCAGGCCATCGAATTCTTCAAAATGCTGCCTATTATCAAGCTGTTTCTATTCTAACCTCTCCAAACTCGTGAAGTAATAATTAAATATGCCGATGTTACTTCCTTGAAGATGACCTGATAGCTTTTTTTCTCTTTTTTAGTCCGAGTGCGTAGCCCTTGCCTAACACCGATGAAACAGACCTGCCAAGCTTATCAGCTACTTTTTGCCTATTTTTAAACGAGAAGGATTTTTTAAGCAGGTTAATTTCAGTTTTTTCCCAGCCCTCACGCCGGCTCGATTTTTTAAGTCCTATCTTATATGCTTTACCCAATATCGATGAAACAGAGCGATTAAGTTTTTTAGCTACCTGCTGATTTTCCTTATGCGGGAACAACTTCGTAAGCAGGTCAATTTCATCCTGCGTCCATATTTTTTGAGTAAGTTTTTTAAGCCCCATTTTATAGGCCTTGCGAAACACCGAAATCATAGACCGACCCAGCTTGTCAGCTATCCACCGAGTAGATTTATCCTGGAACCATTTTTTAACGAGATTGATTTCGGCTTCTGTCCAGGGTTTGAGATTTCTCTTCTTAAGGCCTATTTGCTCTGCTTTTCTTCCAACCGATCCCTCAGAGCGACCGAGTATTTCAGCTACCTGCCAAGCGGTTTTAATCGGATATAGCTTTTTAAGTAATCTTATCTCATTTTTTGACCATACACCTGTTATTGCATTTACCCTTTCAAAAAACCTACCCAATATTAAAGCAAAAGCTTGCTAATTTCAACAGCATATTGGCGAAATTTATCTGCCGGCAGCGTCACCGTCTGCCATTTGGGGCTGCGGCGCTTCATAAATAGACAATAATCATCCAATCTAATGCAAAAAAATACGTACCTGCCCGCATCGAAATCTAAAACATCCATCCCATCGAAATCAACATCGATATTTTTCGCCTTATAGGCAAAAATAAACACCCCCTGATGACCATTCCCAAAAATCTGTCGCCACCTCGATAGTCCCTCTATATCCTCAATTGTTACCCAGCACTCAAATCCCGCTAACTTCGCAACGCTTGTCCCCGCAAATTTCCTCCCCTTTACCTCCGCAATTATTACACCGCCCTTCCGCGGATATACCAAAAAGTCAAAGCTCTTAATCTTGCGGCGGGCAAACGCCGCCCGCTTGTGCTCATCTACAACAATATACCGAATCCGATTATCAATCAGCCAGTTCTCAAACGCCCTCTCGTAATGATTCGGCGAAAAATCCCTCATCCGCTCACTATCTCTTCAGCTCCGCGAAAAACTTATTCACTTCAACAAGCTGCTGCTCACCTGTCGCCATATCCTTAACCACGAGCTTTTTATCCTTGAATTCCTCCCCAATGATTATGCACTTTCTTGCGTTCCGCTCCGAGGCCTGCTTCAATTGCTTGCCGAGTTTCGCACCCTTGTAGTCAAAATCAGCCGACTGCCCACCTCGCCGCAGCTTCGCTGTTACTCCGAGCGCTTCCTTGAAAAATTTCTCATCTACAAATGCAACAAAATAATCAAGCTTAGGCGGTGACAGTTGTCTTTGCAGCAATCCTTTCTCTTCAAGCAATATCCCTAACACACAATCGCCCATCGCAAAACCGGTCGCGGGTATGGCGAGCCCTCCAAACTGCTTCAACAAATCGTCGTATCTGCCGCCGCCGC
>CAZKOQ010000096.1:0-6720 GCA_964554425.1 uncultured Pirellulales bacterium
TCCTGGCAGAGGGGAATTTTTTCCTGTGCTGCTATGCGAGCATTTTCGACGAGTAGATTGAGTATTTTTGCCGCTCTGCGATTGGACTCTTTCTTTGCAGCTTTTCTTAGGGCCGCCAGGACATCATCAGGCAGCTTGTATGCAGCCGCTATACAAAGCGATTGAACCGTCTGAACGACTTTTTCAAATTTAACATACCGCACAGAAACCCGAACTTGCCAGGACCCGATTGGTTACCGGTCCACATTAACTTCGAGAGTTTTATACGTTGTATTGCCGACTGCATCGCTGACTTTGATAGTGATGATATGTTCGCCCTTCGGCAATTTATCTTTTTCATTTATCTCGATGGTGAAATTCTCCTCTGTTGTATCATAAACCAAATCATTCGGCACGGTGCCTATCCAGTCGGCGTTGCTATCGATTGTATATTCCAGCTGCCCAATAGCGCTCAGCTCGTCCGATACTGTAAAGTCCAGAACCCGGCAGGGCTGGTCGTCTTTAACAACCGATGCAACCTTTACCTCGCCGACGGCTGGCCCTGTGTTGTCGATGACCACCGGGTCGCTTATCCTGCCGCCGGTCATTTTAGTCGAGCTTGTGTTGCTTTTCTCATCGCTTGCAGTTACCCTGACTTCGTATCGGCCGTCTTCGATGGTCTTGCCGTCCCACTCCAGGTTATCCGCCTCGAGCCGGTCTTTAAGCTCTATCCAGTTTGTTCGCCCGACTTGCCTGAAGTCGATTTTGTAAATCAGCTTGTCGCCGTTGTCGTCTTTGGCCTTAAAGCCGATTTTGAACACACCTGTCTTGCCGGGCGCTTCAATTCTTCCAATAGTTATGGCTTCAACCTTTGGCGCCAGATTCGGCACAGTGCTGGCAACGGCAATCGCCCTTATAAGGGGGCTTTTGCCGCCATCCGGGCTTTGCAGCACAAGCTTATATTGACAGAACCTCCCCAATGGACAGCCAAGCTGCACCGGCTCCGTTATTTCCACCGGCTCCGTCCAGCCGGAAAAAGTCGGGTCGTTGACATCTTTAACGTTTCCGCTGCGGGAAGCGACTTTGACTTTGCAGTCATCAGGAATATCGGCTTCAACCTGGAGCTTACCCCACGTCGCCGGCTGACCGGCGTCAATAAGGTCTGAAGTGTAGGTCCCCTCAGAAGAGAATTTTCTACCCAGCTTTATGAGCTTTGCGGGATTGGCTGTGCCGACATATATATCCTCTCCTGAGACATTAACAGTGGTTATCTGGGATGCCTTGTGGTCCTCATAGATATTCGCTACCTGCTCCGAAGCGGGGTCAACCTCAAAAAGCTGGGCGTTGTTACCGGTCCCTACAAGCAGCTTTTTGTCCTGCTCGGCCAGAGAGAAAAGGATGGCCGGCTCACTGAATATATCCGTTACAAAACCATCTTTGCTTATTTTATATATCAAACTGGCCTCACCTGGCTTGGCCCCTCTGGGCGGCACCGGCGGCCGCTGTGCCGCTTTTTCATCGGGTGTTTCCTTAGTGTTGGGGATTCTGAGCTTGCGGACGCTGTCCATTCCGCCCGGTAATTTCCCCATTGACGGCAGCGACTGTATCTCGGGCCGACCGCCCATCGGCATCTGCGATGCAAATTCGGCCTGCGCCTGCACAATCTTGGCCGATGTCGCCGCCGCGTGCAAATCCCCATCTGCCGAAAACAATAACGCAGTAATCTCCGGCTGGTCACTGTCATATAAAACCGTCGCGCTTTTTGCGCGTGGGTCTATCTTATAAACAAGGCCGCGAGTGTCACTGCCTGCATATATAAAATCGTCCCGTCTGCTCGCCAGCGAAAGGATGTTCTTGTCGCGGCTGTCATAAACAACCTGCGGTCCTTTCCCAAAAGAGTCAAGTTTATAGACCTTACCTTCCGGGCCGGTTCCAAGATAGATGTCACCGCCCTGGTCAATTGTTATTGCGAAAATATACTTAGCATCATTGGGCTCGAAAATGACCTCCATTTTATCCCCCTCAAACCGGCACAGGCGGCACTTTTCACCACTTATCCCGGCCAGGAGCCGGCCGGCAACATCGGTTGTCATCGCAAAGATATGCTCGTTCAACAGATACTTCTCGGCTCCAACTTTGTTGGGGTCGGCGGGCTTGTTTGCATCGTTCGGCTCTGTTGACGCAGCCGGTTTCTTTTCCTTCTCGACCGGATATATCTTTGTCAGTTTTCCAAGACCATATTTATAGATTCCGCCATTAGGGCTTGTCCCCACGTAAACCGTTCCGCCGCTAACAACGATACTATTTACCGACCAAGCATCTTTGAAGTCTTCAACCACTGTTTCGGCTGCCCGGCCCAGTTGGATGGTGCCCCGCGAGCTTATTACCACATCGTCGGCCTGGCCTTTTAACAAATCCGGCCCGGTAGCATGGCGAGTAATCTTGCTATTGACCGCCAAGCACACCTGGCTGACACATAAGCAGACAAAAAACACAAGTAGAAGTGTCGATATCCCAAATATGGCTACACTCCTGTGAGACTTCGCTGTCATAATAACTCCTCAAATAAAGATAAAGGTCAAAATACACAAAGAAAGAACTCTATGCTTGCCAAAGTGATTTCGCTGTGAGCATCCCTATTTTTTGTCTTGCTCCTGTATTGTTATATACAGAACCCTTTTATCAATGACAACCGTATTTGTTTCTATGCTGTCCTCCTGCCAGTGTTGATATGGCTGTGCTCTTAACGGCCTTTTAGCACTTTGAAGGACCAATGCCTTTGTGGCCGGCAGGTCAGGCAATTCGGCTTCCTCCACCGTAACCCCGCCGGGCGGTAAGGTCAAAATGCAATATAATCTGTCTCTCTGGATGTGCAAAGCGTTATTTAGCGCATCAACCAGATCCGGCAGACTCTGCGCGATAAACTTGTATGGAGTAGCTTTTCTAAGAAATTGCTCATAGTCCTGTGCCCCGCAGACGTTAAGCTCGTATTTTCCGGGCGACAAATCCTCCGGCATTTTGACGCGGAACTGATACTTCTTCATGCCGGCCAGAACAGACTCCACAACCACATCCAGATTGACTTCTTCGCCCGCCTTGACTTCTGAATCCGAGAGGTTCACGGACCATATATGCGAGACAACACTTTTCGGCAGTATCCGAATATCAAAGTCTATGGATTTTATCCCGACTTCCTTATACGGATTGTTCATAAGCATCGTTACCGAACCGGCGCTTTCCGCCATCACTTCGGCCAAACCCTGATCCGTTGAGACATTTTCGAAAGTAATCGGCTCAAATCCTTCTACGCTGATGCTGACCTTATATTCGACCAGATGGTCAGGCGGCAGGTCGCCAAGCGAAAGGGCAGCCCCTCCTACCACTGAACGGACCATCGCCGATGTAAGCAGCCGATTACTGGCGACACGACAGTTATAAATGCGCTTCTGGGGGTCATTGTAACGCTCCACCCGCACCGTCACAGGGAACGTCTGGGCCTTTGCGCCAATCTGACCAAAAACCGCCGTCCCCTCGTCCGATGTCAGGGCGCCGACCGTCTCCACAATGCTGGCCAGCTTGAAAGAACGAAGGACGCTGGAAACAACTGTGTGCACCTTGCCTGTAGCCATTGGCAAATCTATGGGGCCATAACCAAGGAAACTGTGCCCGAAACCATACACCTTATCGTCCCTGACCTCGGTTACCGTCCCGAACACACTTACTGTTACGTCACCGCTAACTAACGGAACCGCCAGGCAAGCGCCGGGCACCAATTTCACATCTTGCTTACTATCCCCAGTTCCACCCCGTTCAGTCCCGATGCCGCCGGAAACAACCATAAATCCTAACGGCTCAACGGATGCACTCAACTGCTCACACGCTTCTTGAGGCAAACCGGAAGTAATAAGCAAACACGGCAAAGCAGTAGCGCCGCTAAAGTTTTTCTTCGTTGGAAATCGCGGGGCAGTAATTTCTCTATCTATTTCGGCAAAATCAATCGGCTTAGAAAAACCAAATACACGCCCCATCTGGCCCACGACTTGACTCGAACCGCTGTCGGCGGCTGTTGATAAACCCTTACTGCTCGGCCCCCGGCCTACTCTGAGCATCTCCTCGATAGGCGTTACACCATATAGCGGGTCTTTACTGTAAACCCAGGCAAAAGCCAAAGCCCCTGCCAATCGACCCTCGATATAGGCAGGTGAGCCGCTGCACCCTGCCACAGGACCTGTTTGCTTAAATCGCTCGTCGGTGCCCCTGACGAGAATAATATTCCTGCCCGGGTCCATATTTCGCATAACATCGATGACCTCTAAGCCGAATTTCTCGATGCCCGCTATCCCATACTCCGTCAGGCAATAGCCCTGCATACCCGGCTTAATCTCATCGACACTAATATATTTGGCAGCATCCCAGATGCCTTCCGTGCCTTTCGGCGTTACTGCCCCGGCTGGCTGTTGGCCAAACGCCGGAATTGAACCTGCGAAAGCCACACTAACCAAACAAATAAAACCCAAAAGATTCTGGGTTTTGAACCTTGCGCTATAACTACTGCCCCTCGATTTCATCTTCATCCTTTCAATAAGTATAGTCCCAGAATTTTATCATTGGACATACCCATTGCAAGATAAAACAGCCGTGTTACAATATAAATTTGTGGATATGAGTTTATGGATTGTCATGCTGAACCGAAGGTGAAGCATCTGGCTTTCGAACGCCGGATTCTTCGCTTCGCTCAGAATGACACAGGCATTAGGAAACGGAGATAGAAATGAAAGCCGAGCATCGGCACGAGCTAAAAACAAATGAATTGGTCGAGTGGATTCAAAACCTGCCGCAATGGTTCAACGAAAACCGAATTACAATCATCGCCGTGGTGGTTGTTGTCGCTGTGGCCGCAGGTCTTTACATCTGGAAATATTATGCTAAAGACGTAGCAGCGGACCAGAAGCAGGTGCAGTTCACAAACCTGACCGGCCAGGTCGCGTATGGCAAGAGGCAGATTGCCGCTGCGCAGGCCGAAGGGAAGGACCTTTCATTCATACTTCTGCAGCCCGCTGAGAATTTGAAAAACCTGGCCCTGAACGCAAGCAGCAGCGAAATGGCCGCCCTTGCGCTTATCAAAAGAGCAGAAGCCCTGCGGGCCGAGCTGCACTACCGCCTCGGCTCTGTCAGCAGCCAGGAGGCAGCATCCCGGATAGAACAGGCAAAGGCCAGTTACAGTCAGGCAATCGAGAAAGCTCCATCTAATCCTTCACTGGTGGCAGCCGCCAAACTCGGCTTGGGTCTGTGCGAAGAAGAGCTTGACAACTTCGATGCGGCCGCCCAAATTTACCGCGGGATTGCCGATGACCCCAATTTTCAACCCACAGTGGCCTGTGCTGCTGCTAAGTTTCGCCTTGAGACGATGAATGAGTACAAACAGAAATTAACCTTCCGGCCGGCGCCGATACCTGTCATCCCTTTGAGACCGCTTGCTGAGCGGCTGCCGATTGAATTTGAGCTGCCGCCCGAAGCAAACCGACCCACTGTTACTAATGTGCCCGCTGATATAAACCGGCCTGTGACGGATAATGCGCCCGTCGATACGAATCGACCGGTAGATGTTAATTCCGCCACGACTTCTCCGCGGACTGATGTAAATCAGACGCCTCAATCGCCGAACAGCGTTCCTTAATGCTGGATGCTCGAAACGAACCTTGGCCACTGGCAGGCGAGTATCGAGCAGCGAGAATCGAGCCACAACAATGTCGGATACAAAATGCCAACCATTGACGATTCACGTCAGCAGTTCCGTCAGGGAGCACAGAATCGATAAATACCTCACCAGCCGTCTGGAATTGTCTCAGTTCAGCCGCCGCTTCCTCCAGGAGCTAATCAAGCAAGGTTCCGTCAAAGTCAACGGCAAAACCGTCAAGTGCAGTTCCAAGCTGGCCCCCGGTGACATAATTGATTTGACCGTCCCCCAGCCGCCCAGCAAAGACATCTTTCCTGAAAATATCCCGTTGGATATCATTTACGAGGATAGTGACATAATCGTCATCAATAAACAAGCGGGCATCCTCGTCCATCCTGCCCGCGGCAGAACTCACGGCACGCTTGTGAACGCCCTTGCATTTTATTGTAATAAGTTGTCGAGTGGTCTTGGTGAATTAAGACCTGGTATCGTCCACCGTCTTGACAAAGAAACCAGCGGTGTAATGGTCGCCACAAAAAACGACACTGCACAATGGAAAATCGCCAAACAATTTGAGCACCGACAGGTCAACAAAACATACCTTGCCGTCGTTCACGGCACGCCCGACCTGACAGCCGACCGCATACACGCCCCGCTTGGCGTGCATCCAAAGATTAGAGAAAAATATGCAATCAGGCCGGAAATCGGAAAAGAGGCCACCACTTTTTACGAAGTCCTTGAATCTTTCCGCGGCTTTTCTCTATTGCGCCTGACGCCAAGAACAGGCCGAACTCACCAGATTCGCGTCCACCTATCCTATATAAAGCACCCCATCGTCGCAGATGAGACGTATGGCGGCAAACTCGTCTATCCCTGGCAATTAGCAGATGTTGAACCGATTGTAGAGCAGCCGGCCATAAATCGTGTCGCCCTCCACGCCACGACGCTCGAATTCAAGCACCCAACAACCGGCCAAGTGATGTCCTTTGAAGCCCCTCTCCCCCAGGATATGCGAACGCTCCTCGACCTGCTGCGAAAATATCGAAAAGAATAACCCTCCCCAA
>CAZKOQ010000096.1:6820-9929 GCA_964554425.1 uncultured Pirellulales bacterium
ATGCGAACGCTCCTCGACCTGCTGCGAAAATATCGAAAAGAATAACCCTCCCCAATGTCATTCCCGCGCAAGCGGGAATCCAGTTAACTATCTCTCCAAGAACGATGCCCATTCAGCTTCAACTTTTTGATTGAGTCATCCACGTCAGCTAAAAACCTATGAAGTGAACCTTCGGCATTTTCTTCACAATCTCCAAAGACATGCAAATAAAATTGTGCCGGTTCATTCCTGCGGCAGGTTTGATAGGTCTGTGTCGTTGCCGGCTATCATTAGAATATCATCTTGATAGATAATGGTGTCGGGCATAGGAACGTTTATAATTTCCTCCTCTTCCTCTTTGTTTTTGCCGTGTGGGCCCCGTTTGATTAAGACCAGATTCACGTTGTATTTTTCGCGCAGCCGAAGCTCCTTAACCGTTTTGTTGTCGAAGCTGGCCGACGCCTTTATGCGTGCCAAGCTGTAGCCCGGCGCAAAATCAATCTTCTCCCAGATTTGCGGAGCAATAAGCTTGTCCGCCAATCGCTGGGCTGATTCAATCTCAGGATATATAACCTCTGTTGCGCCTATTTTGGAAAAGACCTGGCCTGCGATTAAACTCTCGGCCCTGGCATATATCTGGCCGACCCCCATTTGGCGCAGGTTCACCACCGACAGGACCGCAGACTCAAAACCCTGCCCTGTCCCTTGTCCTATACTGACAATAGCGACATCAACCTTATCGACCCCCTGGGCTTTGAGCGCCTCTTCATCGGTGCTATCCAGCCGAACAGCGTGGCTTACCTGGTCTGCAATCTGCTCCCTTGACGATATACAAATATGAATACCAGACATAATAATATCCCCAATAAAATAAAGGTAAAATTTCTTTTACCTATATCTAACTCCTCTTTAACCGGTCTCCCTGGACTTATCTTACGTATGTCTTGAGCATGTATATCCATGTCTCCACCGTGTTGGATGCAACCATGCTGAAAAACTCCGGTAATCTCCAACCGATCCCCCTTAGCATGGTAACCACCGGTAAATTGAATTTCCTTGGCTAACTCCTTATTCAACCAAATGCCAATGGCGTTTTCACCGTCATTTAAATTTACCCAGACAAAATCTCCTCGCGCCATTACATCGCCGACAGCCTCGCCCACATAAACAACACTTTTTCCGTCATACTCCTTAGCATTATTAATTAATTCTGTACTGGAAATATGCTGTGCATAACCGACTGTCCAACAGAAAAATATTAAGCTAATAGCTGATAGCTGATAACTGATAGCTCTTTTCATTATTTTCCTCTAATTACTGCAATAAAAAACCCGATTAAGGTGAACACCGACATAAACTCCAATCTACCGGCCCACATCTGAACAATGTAGGTAAGCTTTAACCCCACCGGCATACTTGGTGTTGTAACTCCGCACGATAACCCTACATTCGCTGCCGCTGAAGTGGATTCAAATAATGAGTCTAAAAAAGGGTAACTGTAGAACATTCCCAACAATGTGCCTATGCCATATAACGCTAAATAAGATACCGTAATCAAGAGCGCAGCTCTTACCTGTTTGTCTTCCAAAAATATTTCTTTAAGGTGGTGTAGTCTCTGCTCCACGATAGCCCGTTCCGGCAGAATGATCCTCTTTAAGTCTTGTTTGAGCGTTTTTGCGATGATGCCTAAGCGTAGCATCTTGATCCCGCCCGCAGTGGAAGAGGTCCCGCCTCCAAAGGCCATAGCGCAGATTACTCCCACAAGCGCCAGATTTCCCCATTCATTGATAAATTGCCGCGCATAAATAGTCATATACCCTGTGGTGGTGTGGCCGGAAATCAACTGATAAAATCCTTTACGAAACATAACAACCGCGCGAGGGTAACAGCCGACCTGATTTAATCCAATGACCACAATCAGGAAGGTAAGCAGTATGGTAATACACAACATGCGGGTCTCGATGTTCTTCCATATTTCCCGGCGGTCCCCTGTCCAGATGCGGTAATGCAAGTTAAAATTCATCGCTCCCAAGAGCATAATGACAATGGTGATAACTTCAAAAAGCAGGCTATGATAATAGAGTATGTTTTGTGATTGAGGCGCAAATCCCGCCGTGTCAAAGGCTGTCATAAAAATGCATGCGCCGTGAAAGAATGCGTTGGCAGTCTTCATTCCATTAGCAATACCGACTATTCCCAACACCAGCGTACTTAAGATTAGATAGACAATGCTCACTAACCAGATGAACCGAGAGGTATGAATTACATTGGGTAACAATCTTTCATCGCGGGCCTCCCCCACATACATCTTAAACGCTCCGGATACTCCTTTTATAAAAAAACAAAGTGCAATAACCACGATTCCCTGGCCACCAATGAACGGGGTGAAATGCCGCCACAGATTGTGCGCGTAAGAGAGGTGGTCAAGGTCTTGCACAAGCGTCAGGCCCGTTGTTGTAAACCCCGACATTGTCTCAAAGCAGGCATCCAAATAAGAACCCCAGTGCCCGCTTAGGTATAAGGGTATTGCTGCCAGCAGCATCGCTGCCAGCCAGGAAAGTGAAACCACAACCATCCCCTGCATCCAGTTCAGGTCTTTTTCTGTAAAGCATAATTTGGTCAAAATTAAGCCGATAATCAAGGTAATCTCTGTGCCGATTAGAAAATCCAAGGCAGGATTTATCTCCGCGAATAAGAGGCCAATAACCATAGGCACCAACATCGTCAGGCCTATGCCTATAACAATCTTACCTAAATAATATCCTATATTCTTGAGGTCTTGGAGTTGTGGCTTAGGAATCATAGTTTAAAAAAATATGCTGCAACGCAAATCAAAAATGCCGCCAATATTATTGCTATGGCATAAAGAATTTCCGTGGCGATGCCAAAGACAACGTTATAGAGGGATTTTATCTTCATAATTTACCGGCTAATAAATTTGACAGTTGCGACTCATTGCCGACTGTGGTAAGAGCGATTACGTCATCGCCGGCCTTCAGGACAGTATTTCCTTTGGGGACAACTACATCTTCCTGTCTTACTATGGAAAGCAATACGGAATTTTCTGGCCATTGAATGTCCTTCACCTGCTTATCTATCACAGGCGAATCCTTTGGTAAATCCACGCGCA
>CAZKOQ010000097.1:0-9891 GCA_964554425.1 uncultured Pirellulales bacterium
ATTTCCGCCTGAAGAAGGGCAGCCCGGCCATCGGGGCGGGCAAGGGCGGCGTGACAATCGGAGCTCTGGAGTGCCCCAACGTGTATTATGTTGACCCTCGTCACCCGGCCGCCGTAGATGAGCCGGTGTGGGGCTATCCAGCCGTGCCGCTGGCGAGTCTGGCAAAGGCGTGTGCGATCGCCCAGCCGGGAGAGACTATCGTGCTGCGGGGCGGAGTATATCGCGAGGTCTTGACCCCGAAAAACGATGGCGTGACGGTCCGCGCCATGAATGGCGAGAAAGTGACAATCAGCGGGGCAGACCTGATCGAAGGCTGGAAGCGCGATGTGGACGGCAGTTGGTCGGCGGCCCTGGCCGCCGAGCCAAAGAAGCTGCTGCGCGACGGCCAGCCGTGGAGCGAGTTCAGCTATGACAAGGCAGCCAAGCGAATCATGGTGAAATCAGGCGGCGACCCTCGGCTCCACGTCTTCGAGACGGTCCTGCGGGAGCAGGGCATCGACCTGGTCGGCAAGAAGGACGCAAAGATTGAGGATATCACGGTAGTTGACACACTGAAGGCGGGCGCGGCGAATCCGTGAGGGGGCAGGCGGGATGTCGAATCGGCTGTGCATCGATTGAGCGGACGATCGCGGCGGCACCAACATTGGAGCGGTCGAATTTGTGAGAGACCGAGGAAAGGGCGCCTCTCAGGAGACGTGTGACATGGAACCATTCAGAATGGTCGCGGCCTCCGTCCTGAGATCTCCCCCAACTCACTGCATACTGGCTACATACTGGTTACACACTCAGAACCGACTGAAGATTTACGCTATTTTTATGCTCAATGCATCCTCTGTGTAGCAGCGTATTTATCAAGAGTAAAAAGTTTTCAAAATCTCATGAGCAATTCAACCTTTACAGCCGCTTAGAAGAGACCTGTAGGGAATGCTTGAATCAGAATTTCCTAGTTAGGTGATGACAAACAACAAACACTTTGATAGTTTACAACCGATGAGGCCGTTGAAGCCATGATTTGGATCCTAATTATCTCCGAAAAATTATGCCAGCAGGAAATAAAATGTAGCATTAGAAGGCATATTCATAGTTATTCCGATGGCAACCAAGTGAACGGACTTACTTTATAAAAGGGGTATGCTATTAGTGGCAAGCTTGTAACAATCAGTGTACTGTTCTTACTCCAACTGCAAGCTATGGCCACGCTATCAGCACCTGCCGATTTGGCCAGTGGTTTTGCCAGCCCACCGGACTCAGCCAAGCCATGGGCTTATTGGTGGTGGCTGGATAGCTATGCAACAAAGGAAGGCATCACTAAAGACTTGGAGGAGATGAAACGCCAAGGGATTGCTGGAGTGCTGTTGTTTGATGCTGGCGAGGGCAAGGGTTCACCCGTGGGCCCAGTATTTATGAGCCCCGAATGGCGTGATCTTTTCAAGCATGCAATCCACGAGGCTAACCGGCTGGATGTTGAAGTTGGAGTAAACTTGTGTAGCGGATGGAACGCAGGCGGTACATGGGTTACACCAGAGCATGCTGCTAAGAAACTGGTGTACTCTGAGTCGCAGGTGAAAGGTCCAAACATTCTTTCTCTCTTACTGCCTCAGCCTAAGATAGAAGGCGGCTACTACCGTGATATTGTCGTGCTTGCATTTCCGGTGCGCTCCAACACAAAGCAGCATCGTCCGGGCATCAAAAATTGGGAATTGAAATCTGCCAATCGGGATTTGCGGGGACAGCCTTTGGGAGCACAGTATGATGAGTACCCGGCCATTGCTGGGGAACAGGATTGCAACAGCAATGAGGTCCTTGATATATCTGCGAATGTGAATAAGTCAGGTCGGCTAATCTGGAAAGTGCCGGAGGGCGGCTGGACAATCATCCGCTTCGGCTACACGATTCTTGGCTCCAGAACCAAATTTACCAGCCCTGGCGCCCAAGGGTACGAGATTGACTTTTTGAGTGCAGAGTCAATGGATATACACTTTACCCACACCGGTGACAAGTTGTTAGCTGATGCCGGTCAATTCGTTGGCAAAACGCTGAAGTACTTCCATGTTGACAGCTATGAATCCGGCGAGCCGACCTGGACCCCAAAGTTCCGCTATGAGTTCCGGACACGCCGAGGTTATGACCTGCTGCCGTATCTACCTATACTCACTGGTAAAATCGTTGATAGTCGTGAAATATCCAACCGCTTCCTTTGGGATTACCGCAGGACGATAGGCGACTTGTTTGCTGAAAAGTATTACGGCCGCCTTGGTGATCTTTCGCACCGCCACAATGTAGGGACTCATTCAGAATCTGGGGGACCTTTCTGGCCTCACATTGATGCTTTGCAGTGTGAGAACAGAAACGATGTTCCGATGGGTGAATTCTGGAAGCGAATGCAAGAACCCAATGGACCAATCTGGTGGGTGCAGGAATATAATATCTGCGACACTGTCAAGCAGGCAGCTTCCGCTGCACACATCTATGGCAAACGTCTGTGCCAGGCGGAGGCATTCACCTCTATGGGCCCAAACTGGGAAGAAGACCCATTTATGCTAAAGGATATTGGCGACCGAGCATTCTGCGCCGGGCTTACTCGCAATGTCCTGTGCTTTTATGTACACCAGCCACGCCTGGACATTAAGCCCGGCTATCAGTGGGAAGCGGCCGGCACACATTTTGACCGGAACATTACCTGGTGGGACCAGATTGATGCATGGCTGACTTATCTATCCCGTTGCCAGTTTATGTTGCAACAGGGACAGTTTATTGCCGATGTATGCTACTTCTACGGCGAGGACGTGCCTAACTTTGTGCCTGCAAAGACACATATGCAACCACCGTTACCACCTGGCTATGACTGCGACACAGTTAATGCCGAAGTGCTACTAAACCGTATGAGCGTGAAGGATGGACGGATAGTGCTGCCAGACGGCATAAACTATCGGCTGATGGTGCTGCCGGAACGGCGCATGATGTCACCGCGAGTACTCCAAAAAGTCAAAGAATTGCTGGAAGCCGGTGCTACCATCATCGGACCAAAATCCGAGCAGGCACCAGGACTGTCTGACTACCCTCGCTGCGATGCTGAAGTGAAGAGGTTAGCGGAGGAGTTATGGGGCCAGATGGATGGTAAGTCCATTAAGGAACGCAGTATCGGCAAGGGAAGGCTCTTATGGGGTAGGACATTGCAGCAGATATTGCTGGACGATGGCGTCGTACCGGATTTCGAATACAGAAGTGCTCTGAAGGATGCTAACATAGACTACATCCACCGAATCTGTGATGGGATAGAGATTTACTTTGTCTCGAATCAGAAAAACCGTCCGGAGAAAGCAGAGTGTTTATTCCGTGTTAGTGGCAAGCAGCCTGAAATTTGGGACCCTGTAACTGGCGAAAGATGGCAAGCTGCAGACTTTCGAGGGGTTGAAGGTCGCACATTGATACCGCTGGAGTTTGCGCCACGCCAGTCTTGGTTCGTAATATTCCGCAAGTCCGACACACTTGACCAAGGGGTATCGCGAACTGGCAGGCAATCCAACTTCTTGAGACTTACTCCCATCTGTGAGCTGACCGGCCAATGGACAGTGAAATTTGATCCGAGATGGGGTGGGCCTGAATCAGTAGTATTCGAAAGGCTGGAGGACTGGACGAAGCGGCTTGAAGAGGGAATCAAGTACTACTCGGGAAAGTCTACCTATCACAAGACGTTTGAGTTGCCAGAATCAGTGTACAATTCTGGCAGGCATCTCTATCTTGACTTGGGCACAATTAAGCATGTCGCCCAAGTGAGATTGAATGGAAAAGACCTCGGCGTGGTTTGGGCAGCACCATGGCGGGTGGAAATTACCGGGGCAGTGCAAGCCAGTGGCAACAAGCTGGAGATTGATGTAGTAAACCTATGGCCTAATCGCCTGATCGGTGATGCGAGTCTACCGCCAGAGAAGAAATACACCGTGACAAACGTCAAAAAGTTCAAAAAGGACTCACCGCTACTGGAGTCGGGTCTGCTCGGGCCTGTAACGTTGCAGGTTACAGAATGAGGTCATCTCAGTCAGCTTCGTCAGCCGATAGGGCGCCTGTTGTGACAAAGACAGGCAATCCCTATTTCAACCTGAAAAGACCTCGACGCACCTTTCTGAAGCGGTCATCAGTAGCCAGGATATGACTTACTATGTTGCCGAACTGCTTTGAAGTTGTTTTGTAGCCTGCCCCAAGGGCCATCTTGGCCGCATCGCCTACACGCACGCTTCCCTTGCCTTTAAGCACCTGGGCAAGAACATCCCCCAAACTACGCCCGCCTTTTGTACGCTTGATAGCACGTTTCACTCGCTTCGTGCGAACTTTTCGGACTGCTGGTTCACCGCAAAGGGCTGCAATCTCACGGTCAAGTTTCCACACCTGAGAAGCCAGCTTCTTACGCGTGGCCTGAAGTCTTTGCAGTTCCTTTTCTTTTGCTCCAAGCTCCTTACGCAGATGAGCAATTGTCCTTGTCTTGGCCATCTATAGTTCTCCTAATCTAAATGTCATAAGTTGCGATCGTTCTTAGCAGCTCGGCTATATCTTCTAACCCTTTATAACCTTGACTGCCGGATATGTCAACCGCCTTAGGCAACACTCTTAGAAAAATCATATGATGGACAACACGATTGTATCAGAGCGAACCTCAAACACCTTCTTCTTAGACTCGCCACACTCTTCAGTTCAGTCAATCACCACCACCTTTCCGTCATCCACTATGCAACATTTCAAGCCCCTGTTCAACCAATATTGTTCCAGCTCTAAAGTTGTTCTAACCAGCTGATTCATTTTCCCTACCTCCTGCTTTTTTAAGGTAGCAAGGCCTTTGTAGCCATAAAACCCAAAAGCGGCTCTCAAAAACATAGAGAGCCGCTTGGCGAATTTCTTCGACTCAATCCCCTCTCCCGGCGAACGCACGCCACCGCTGTCTAAGCCTATCAATAGAATGAGAACATGGAATATGATGTGACATGAGTTATGATTGAGTCTTTACACAACATGGTTTTCAGGTAAACTGGCTCGCATAACTACAAACACTGCCGATCAAAGGATACTATGACCAGGAAAGCCATATGCATGACCATTCGGTAACAATGGACAACTGTGCAGTTTGCATTGCTGTAGCTGCCTTTCTGTACACACTGCCTCCAGCCTTTGCCAACCAGACAGAAACACACTCGCACTCGGACTTTCTCAAAGCCAAGACCATCTTTCAGACAAACACTGCTTATGACCCACGCCTCGCTATTGCCACCGATGGCATAGTCGTACACCGCCACGGCGCTAAGTTCGCTCCAGCCATCGAGTCCTGGCAGCAGAATGGTTTCACTGTTGGTCGTATGTTCTTCGCCGATTCCGATGCAGCTAATGCATATTGGACCGGCAAATGGGATGGCACGCCACATCCTGATGAGGTCGAACGCGACAGAGATGGCAACGTCGTCAAATGCGCTGGCGTTCGCCCCTACATGCTCCCAACCCACGGCTGGATCAGCTACCTTGCAGAAATGACCGATACCTCTCTTGCCGCCGGCGCTGCTGCAATCCTCCCGGAAGAACCTCTCGCTCATGTCTTCACAGGCTATGAAAAGGCCTTTCAGCAGCTGTGGAAGGACCGCTATAGCAAGCCCTGGGAACCGCAGCACGCCTCCGCCGAATCCCGATTCCTGACAGCCCAACTGAAGAACGAGCTTTACATCAAACTCGAAGAACGCCTGCTTCAACAGACACAAAAATTTGAGAAAACGACCGGCAAAGACATCGCCTTCATCATGCCGATACATTCACTCTACAGTAATATCGCCGCACAACTCGTAGCACCGCTGGGCACGTCAACCAATATCCCCGGTGTAGACGGCTACATCGGCCAGATATGGACCGGCCCGGTCAACTGGGCACTGGGCTGCTACGATTCACAACGGAAGAGTTTTTTTACTTCTGCGTATGTATTGTATGACTACTTCACACAGCTAACCGTTGCAAGCGATAAGAAGCTCTGGCTATTGGTAGACCCGGTCGAAGACAACCCAAACCATAAATGGAGCGAATTCGCAGAATGGTATAAGCACTGCATCACGGCTATGCTGCTGATGGATGATGTTGATTCCTATGAAATCATGCCTTGGCCTGACCGCATTTTCTTACCGGGGTACGGCACAGGCGGTGTAACCCCTGCTCCAGAAGACTACCGTATCACCATTCTGGCTGTTACACAGGTGCTTCAGGAGATACCACCCCAAGGCAAATGGATCACACAGGATTTGCATAATCGGCCCCGGGATGCAACAGTCAGTGACGGGATTGGCGTTGCTATCGCTGACACGCTCATGTGGCAGAAATCGGAACATCCCAGCCTGCAGGGCATCTATAGCCTGCTCCTGCCACTTGTCGAAAGAGGCATCCCGGTCTCTTCGTTCATTATGGAACGAGTCAGTGACAGGGCCTATCTATCCCGGTTCAACGTGATTGTCCTGTCATACGAATACTTCAAGCCTGTTAGTGCCTCGATGAACATTACCTTGTCTGACTGGGTAAAGAGCGGTGGCTCACTCATTGTCCTTGGCAAAGATGGGGATGAACTCGACCATAGCAAAGACTTCTGGTGGTTTAACCTTGGTTTTGATTCACCATTGGACCATTTAATCGCGCAGGTCAAGTCCGAGGGGCAGACGGACGCCGAGTGGAAATTTGGCAGTGGATGGGTAATCCGTAACAATATCTCACCCAGGGCGTTTGCCGACCCCGCCGTCGTTGAGAGAACATATCTTCCCCTGCTCAACCTCGCTCTAAAGAAAGCTAACCAAGGGGTGCTGGAAACACCAGGATCCTTCTGTATGCAGCGAGGCCCATTCATCATTGCCCACGCCGAAGCCAATACTCTCACCCTTTCTGGCAAGCTGGTCGACATCTTTGATCCAAACCTCAATCTTTACGACGCCGCGCAACTTTCCCGTGGTCAAAGCGGTTTATATCGCGATGTAGCAGATAAAGTCGGTGAAAATAGACCAGCCCTATTACATACGACACACCGCCTAATCTCACAGGAATACAAGAACAAGATTCTACGTTTCACTGTCCGTGGGCCGGCAGAGACTCCTGCTGTAGCAAGAATATTCCTCCCCTCCTCTGAGCCACCAAATGTTAGTGCAACTGACTCAGATGGCAACAGTATCAAAATCGATATCCAAAGAAGTAACAATACTGTTCGCTTGAAATTTCCAAATAATCCTGGGGGCGTAACAATTGAGATAGAATGACACACGCGATGTCTCAGACATAGATAACAAAAAAGCGGCTCTCAAGAATTGGAGCCGCTTCAAAACAAGAGCTGTTGACTCTACATCTCTACTTCTTCCTCATCGTTGTTGTCACTGGCCTCATCGTTCTGTGCCTCAATCATTTTCTCAAAACTTTTTTGTAGACAATACACTGCCAACGGTATCTCGTTTCTACTAAAGCTGCCACCTGACTTCTAATTACCTTGGTTGTCTTTATAGTGTCTTTGAACCGTCGCCTTCATCACTGTCGTTTTCCCGCCATTCACTGATATCTCATTTTCCCAAATTGCCGCACTAATCTGTCCTGCTTTAAACTTCGCTACAGGTTTTTGTCCTGGCATTTTTCTACCTCCGAAAGCCCATCATCTGTTGTGAAGGGCCTCTTCTCTAAAATTAGGAAGAGGCCCGTATAATAAGTTAGTTTCGAAAAGTGCAGTTGCAAAAATAGCAGCATAACCCAGATCGCTCCCTCCCCGTCGTTTGCTAAAAAGGCTTGAGATTCTGGGAAATAGTGCTATGGTATCTTGTCATCAGAAGATAAATACGAGTATTTAGACAGAACATGATCAGAACCAGGAACAAAAAAGCTATGAAGACGACTATTAAAACAACAGGATGCAAAACCCTCAAAACAGGCATCGGCCATGGTAGAGGACTGCTGGCAGTTGGAATCACAATTGCAGTTTTAATTATGGATTCAGACCAAGGCTGGGGTAATACATCGAGTTCAACGAAAGTCGTTACTTATCCATCTCCGGCTGGCGAAGCTCTATCGGCCGACTATGAAATTCAGGCAGCAGGTCAGAAAGTTGATGTGTACTTAGCTCGCGTTCTCGACCCGCCATTCGCAGGAAAGGAATGGGACCACGGTGGTTCATATTCGTTCGCCAACTTCGACATGTCAGGACCTGTCGTGGTCCGCATTGTGTCCAAGCGGTCACTTCGAGATGTGGTTATCAGGCCACAGTCGCCAGGGATCCAGCCAACATTGGAAGATGACCATACCTTGAGCCTGACGCTGGACCGACCGCGAAAGCTCAGCATAGAGCCGGACGGCAAGAAAGGGCCTCTATTACTGTTTGCGAACCCCATAGAGACAGATACACCGAAACGAGACGATAAGGGCGTTGTTTACTTCGGACCCGGAGTGCACAAGCCAGAGAAAATCGTCTTGCAGAGCAACCAGACTCTATACCTTGCCGGTGGAGCCGTTGTGAAGGCCGAGGTGCTGGCAGAAGGGGCTAACATTCGGATTCGTGGACGCGGAATTCTGGACGGCTCCGACTGGGAGTGGCGTAAGGGCCCGCTTGGCAACCTGATTGCGATTCGCAACAGCACCGACGTCGAAGTAAATGGCATCACACTGCGAGGCTCGTCTCATTGGACCATCGTCCCAAAGAATAGTCGGCGAGTAACGGTCCGTAATGTGAAGCTTTGCAACTCCCGAGTCCAGAACGATGATGGCATCAACCCGTGCAATTCTCAGGATGTGTTGATCACTGATTGCTTTATCAGGAGCGATGATGACTGTGTCGCTCTTAAGGGGCTCGACTTCAGTGCGCCAAATAACGATGTTGAACGAATCACTGTGGAAGACTCGATTCTCTGGTGCGACCGGGCTCGTATATTCCTGCTCGGGCATGAGAGTCGTGCTGCGTTCATGCGCAACGTGGTGTTCCGGAATCTCGACATCATCCATTTTGCTATGACGCCATTTCTGTTGGAGCCTGGTGAAGACATGTGTCTGGAAGATGTAACAATAGAGGATATCCGTATCCACGGCGAAGGCCAAAGGGAATTTATACGCCTGCGTCCGGTGGTGAACCAGTATATGCGCAAGAAGGTCCCTGGATTCATCCGCAAGGTGCAGTTCAGAAACGTGGCGTTGGAGGGTCAATCCGGCGATTACCTGGTGCAGATAGAGGGAGCGGATGCTGAACATAATGTTCGCGACGTTTCCTTCGAGAACATCTCGATTGTTGGTTCGAAACTGATGGAAGGTGCCGATCGAGTGCACATTGGGAATCACACTGAAAACGTTCGTTTCAGTGCGGAGGCTCAGTAAAAGAAGGTATAGCGATAGCTCATCAACATCCCAGCGATTATCAATCTACAAACGCACGATGACTCCATAAAGGGTAACTGCGTTATATCAAAAACAGTAGGAGTTGTTTGTCAGATTGAGTAGTGATTATTACAGCTAAATGAAAACACCCAGAGTAAAAAAGCTCGCATATCACATTAGATGGTGCAACTCTGATCTAATGGCCTCTTGGGCCAATCACCAATCTCACATCTTGTTCAGTTACGAAAGAAGTTTTCTATTCTCAGTATATAAACATTACCAAGCTGATCACCTAAAACAATGCGCTGTCCCACAGGACAAACCGTGCATGTCAAGATATCTGAGTCTCCTGCGAACAAACCTATTTTGCTTCCGTCTTCAAGGTTCCATATTTTAAGAAGGCCACGGTCGGTCCGAGCTAGGCCGTGACGTGTGTCTATTATTGCCACAATGTTGTAGACGAAGTCTGTCGGTTCTTCACCTTCAATGAGGTATAACCGAAAGTTGTGGATGGATGAGTTGATGAAAGCGGCGTATCCTTAT
>CAZKOQ010000098.1:0-9875 GCA_964554425.1 uncultured Pirellulales bacterium
TACTTTTTGTAACAGAACAGTCGGGAATCGATAATCTCAAAAGAGAGGGCATTGACTCAAAAAAGGTTCACTTTGTCGGGAACGTGATGATAGACACGCTGCTGCCTAATCGGGAGAAAGCACAAAAGTCAGATGTGCTGGCAAGGTTAGGTCTTTCACCGAGAGAGTATGGCGTGATTACGCTTCATCGGCCTAGCAATGTTGATGATATGGACAAGTTTGAGCAGATTGCTGCTGCGTTTGAGCAAATTCAAAAAGAGACAAAACTGGTTTTCCCTATTCACCCCCGGACAAGAGATAGTATCAAGGGTAGCGAGCTTGAGGAGCGGTTCAAAGCGATGAGGAATCTATTGCTGCTTGAGCCGCTGGGCTAACTGGACTTTTTATGCATGGTGAGTAACGCGGCAGTTGTATTGACAGATTCAGGGGGCATACAAGAGGAGACAACTATACTCGGTGTTCCCTGTATGACGCTGAGGGCAAATACGGAGCGGCCTGTAACTATGACCGAAGGGACGAATCGGCTGGTTCATGCCAGCGCCCAGGATATTGTAAGGGTCTGGCGCGAGATAAAAAAGGAAGACAAAGGTATCTGCTGCAGAAGGCCGAAGTTATGGGACGGCAAGGCCGCAGAGAGAATTGCCGGAATTATTGCTGGTGTATGAAGCGGGCCGAACAACTTGCCGATATAAGAAGCATTATGAGAGTGATTCCTCGCAATACTGCTAACGAGGCAATGCTTGGGTAAAGCCGATAATTTCTGCGTTAATCTGTCCCTAAACTGTGATTAGATAGAGTGGGATGTGGAGGAAGGGCTGGGCGATTTTGTTGGAATTTTTTACGCTGGACGAGTTGATTAGGAAATAAGAGAATGCGAACTGACCTTATTAAAGCTGATTTAAGTGAAGAATTTGACGGCTATGCGGCAGGGGCTGAAGCAAAGGTTGGGGTTTTTGACTATCTGTTTGGTGCATATCTTATAGCTATGGTGGCCACAAACTATACTGCTTACAATAACTTGTTAAGCAGTATTGGTATGGCCATCCCTGTCCTATTCCTTTTCACTATGTTTGTCGGCAGATACCGTTTCCAGCGCGAATTCTATGTCTTTATTGCGTTCTATGTGTGGGTGCTTCTTGGCAGTTTACTCTCAAGGTATCGATTACTCTCTTGTTTTAGCTTCTTTTACTTTATAAAGATACAATTCATCATGGTCGTAGTTGCCTTACGATGTCAAAGTATGCGGCGTATACGTTTCTATCTGGCAGTAGCTGGAATCGGAACAGCCTGTATTGTAGTACCTGCGCTAATAATAAGTGCCAGATATATGGCGCTTGACGAAAGACTGGAAGGAGGCGCCAACAACCCAAACGCATTAGGTTCAAGAACGGCCCTGTCATTTATAGTCTGGGTTTGCTTGTTAATGATTGTACACCGCCGGTGGAAATGGATAGTCTTCCCAATAATGATAATCATTTCGCTGCGAGTCATTATGCTCACAGGTTCCCGCGGGGCTGCCGTGACGGCCTTAATTTCTGCCGCCGCAGCAAGCTGGTATGTCTGGCGCCGAGGCGGACACGCTACAAAAATCCTGTTCCCTATAGCACTCCTTGCTGTGGCCGTTATCATTTTTGCTCTTGGCAGAGATCTTCCAATTATGAGACGACTTGCTGGGTTGCCTGTTGCTCTTGGAATTGAAACCGGCTATACGGGGAGCGGCCAGGAAACAAGCATAGCTCGACTGCTAATCGCCAAACAAGCTTTGGGAGTTTTCCGTGACCATCCTATTTTCGGTGCAGGGTATGGTACATTCCGGACATATTCGCAATATATATACACGCACACAACGCCCTTTGAGCTTCTTTACGCAACCGGAATCGTAGGGACCTTCCTGTATTATCTTGTAATCGTCAGCAGTTGGCTCGTGTTAAGCAAGGCCAAAAAGCTGTTCGCACATATACCTGACATCAGCCGGTATGCTGACGCAGGCCGCATCTTGATTATTACAGAGCTCGTAGCGGGATTGTCACTACCCACTCACCTTTTCAAGGACCAGGGAATAGTCTCAGGGATATGGTTAGGCACTATGTGGCTTATGCGTTCAAGAATGAAAGAACAATTAGAGGCCGATGTTCCAGCGGAGTTGCCGCTCCCTGCTTAAATCCAATTCCGACTTCGCCTGCTTTAAGATGCCACAATGAAAAGTCTGATGCCTAAGCAAACCTGGGACGACTGGTATGAAAAACTGCAACTTCGTTCTAAGGGTCGTGCCGCAAAGACCAAATTCATAAGCGAGCAACCGTCCGGATACCTCTGCCAGTATTCCGATTATCTCCTGTGGAACGTAATCTTCAAAAAATACTTGCACAAGCATAAAGACGCCAAGGTGCTGGAGGTCGGAAGTGCGCCCGGAGATTTCCTGATTAGGCTCCACAAGACGTATGGGTTTACTCCATACGGAGTCGAGTACTCACAAGCCGGCGTCGTCCAAAACAGAGAAATATTCGCTTCAAACGGCATCAATCCGGACAACGTAATACTCGCCGATTTTTTTGACGATGCGTTTCAGCACAAGTTCAAAGGATATTTTGACATTGTTGTCTCCAGAGGATTCATTGAACATTTTACCGACGTCCAAGACGTTATTGAAAAACACCTCAACGTCCTTGCCGAAGGTGGATATCTTATTGTAAGCATCCCCAACATAAGCCCTCGCAGCATTTACGGGGTGTGTTCGTTTTTTATCGACAAAAAGCGCTTGAAAACACACAACCTGAACATTATGTCAAAGAAAGCGTTTGCCTCGCTCTTTAACAAAACCGAACTGTCCTCTTTATTCTGCGGCTATTATGGAACTCTTCGATTAAGCCTATTGGGAGGCAGTAAGAACTTCATCATTCGAGTAATGCTATTTGCTTGCAATAAACTACAGACGATGTTGAATCCCGTATTTCGCATTGTGCTTCAAGACAGAGGTCTTGAAAGCAGGTGCTTTAGCCCGTTTTTGCTATACATCGGCTTGAGACAAGGGAGGAAAGATACTGCCCGGCAGCAACTGTAAGCGGTCTTCAGCAGGTGCCGCCATAATATATGTCCCTGTTACGTAAAGCAATCCTGGTAAACAGCACGGAATTCGTGTGCGTCCTCATCGGTGCGGCCCAGACCGTAGTATTAACAAGGGTTCTGGGACCTGCCGGAATAGGTCAATACTTTCTTCTTTCATCTACTCTAATGCTCGCTGCCCAATTGTTCTGTCTGGGATTTCCAATTTCCTTCCTTTACTACAGCCAGCACAACCAAGACAAAACTGCAGCATACCTGATGAACTGTCTATGGGCTACCCTATTACTCGGCGTGGTAGGCGGAATAACCATGACAGCATTAGTCTACTATAAAGCGGACTACTTCGGTCAGCTCCCCTGGTTCGCCTTGTTAGGCATCGGTCTTTTTATGCCTATCGTGCTGCTAAGCGCCGTGGCACAGGACTCTCTCTTGATTAAAATCGAGGCCAGAAGACTCGGCTTTATGAATCTCTTTGTTTCGACCGGTGCTTTTTCCTTGGTATTTATCTTATGGGCTTTAGGGGTTCTGACAGTTGGATCGGCCATGTTGTGTTTCGTATCAATGGCGGTATTCCGCATCGGCATCGGATGGTATTGGATGAGAAAGAGGGTGGATTTCTCAATAAAGCCCGCGTGGAGCATCATCCGTGGACTCGGAACTATGGGAGTCAGACAATATTGGGCGGACGTGCTGGTTCTGCTCAGCCCCAACTTGAATATTATAATAATAAAGTATCTTATAAAGGATTTCGAGAGTGTGGGCTACTTCAGTAGGGGTCTGCAGATATCTATGCTTGTCATAACTTCGACCCGCGCAATATTTCCTTTACTATTCAGCCGCTGGGCATCGCTGTCTGGGGATAAACTTATCAATCATGTAGAAAAAGTGTTGCGTTTTGCCAGTGTTGTCGGCGCAATAGCAATCGTAGCTATTCTGTTGACAGGTAAATGGGTAATTATCTTGATGTATGGCAGAGCGTTTCTGCCCGCCGTCAAACCTATGATGATATTGCTGCCTGGGGCAGTACCTTACTTTGTAGGCAGGATTCTAATGCGGCTGCTGGGCAGCAGAGGCTCACCGGAATGGTCCGCAGTTGCGCTCCTTGAGGGAGCGATAATCACCGCGGTCCTCAGCTTCCTGCTTACTCCGGTAATGGGCATCAAAGGCGCCGCCATCGCTTCTACCGCAGGCAACATCGGCCTGTTGGCCACCTTGATGATAGTCGTCGCTAGAAAATATCAGTTGCGCTTCACTCAATGCTTATGGATGAACAAAAACGACTGGCAACAGGTAAAGGTTGAGCTTAAGCTCGGCAGGTAAAAAGATGTTTGAGAATCTTAAGGCAGATTATCTGCAATATGGTGGCAAAAGAGGCAATCTACCCCTATTTTTTCCTAAAGCCCTTCGTGATGCAGGATTTCGGACGATGATGTTATATCGAGTTGGTCATTCGTGCCGTAAACATCACCTGGGGGTGTTTGGCGGAATCTGTGAAAGATTAATGAGACATCTATGTCTGTGCTGGATTAGCACAAAGGCAGAGATTGATGGTGGTCTTCGGATAGCACATGGTATCGGCTTGATTATCGGTGACGGAACCAGAATAGGCAAGAACTGCGATGTCCGGCAGAATACGACATTCGGCGGCAATTACGGTAAAGTCAGTCCGGACGGCCGCAGACAGCCGTGGCTCGGCGATAATGTGTCGGTGGGCGCCGGTGCCTGTATACTCGGGCCGGTAAGGATCGGCTCAAATTCGGTGATAGGGGCCAATGCAGTGGTAACAAAGGATGTTCCCGAGAATGTTATTGTGGGTGGAGTTCCTGCCCAAATAATCAAAGACAAATGGGATGAAAGTACAGAACGCAAACTATAAAGACAATAGTTCGGATTAGGAGATGAGAAAGAGAAAATTAGTCTTTTTTGACTTTGTGACGCATTATGGTGGAGCACAGCGATCCACCACTTTACTTTGTAACCACCTTAAAAATTTCTATGATATAGAGGTCATTGATGCCTATGGTGTCTGTGGCGATTATCTTGAAGCTCTGTCCGACTACCATATTCCAACCCGTATTTTACTGGCCGGTGCTGAAACGGTTTACATCGGCCATACCGGTCAAATCATCAAACGCATAGGCAGTCTTCTAAAACAAATCCCCTCTTTATTAAAGCTTCGCAAGCGATTAATACAGCAGTTAAAGCAAATAGAACCACATCTTATTTGGACGAACAGTTTTAAGGCGCTATGCTTTTTGTTTTTCTCAAAGGCCTTCCGAAAATATCCGGTAGCGTTATATGCTCGCGGCTGGTATCTGCGTTCTCAGATTCCGGCCTTTGCTCGCTGGGTGATAAAGAAAAGCGATTGTGTGATTGCAGTATCTAACGCTACAGCAGAGTCCCTTCAAGACTGGGGAATAAAAAAAGATAGAATCCACGTTGTGCATACCGTGATTGATTTTGATAAAGTCATGGCCGATGGCCAACAACGAATCCAAACACACCCCCCTATGAAAGACAATGCTTTTAAAATTTTGCTTCCTGGACAGCTTGTGCGCACAAAGGGACAACATACCGCTCTCGAAGCGGCCCATCTTTTGAAGGAAAAAGGGCTAAATTTCGTGATGTGGCTCTGCGGCGATGTCAAAAGGGGGGTAGGCGATGATTACCTACAGCTCCTTCAAAAAATGATTGAAGATTACGGTCTAAAAAATAACGTTTTCCTTCTTGGTATTCGTGATGACATTCGCGCTCTCATACGTTTTTCCGATGTGGTTATCCTACCCACTCATACGGAAGGATTTCCGCGTGCCGTCTGGGAGTCAATGATTTTAAAAAGACCCGTGGTTTCTACCCCTGTAGGTGGTCTAACTGACCTGATCATCGATGGTGAAACCGGCTTGCTTGCGCCTGTCGATGACGCCAGGACACTTGCAAAAAATATCGAAAAGCTTATATTAGATAAAGAGCTTTATACCGAGATTGTGCAAAGTGCTTGGAAAAGGATGCACGAAAAGTTCTCTTCCGGTCGACAAGTTGAATTGCTAAAAGCGGCGTTTGAAGATATAATCGATAATAAGCAACTATGATAAAAAGATTCAGAACAATTTGGATTTATTTATTAGCTGTTTGTGCCGTCGGATTTGGTATTTGGTCGGTCATGAATATCTGTTCTGTATCGGCTTCGAACGGCCAATCCCACGCAGAGACAAATGATGTCGGACCGACGCGAGCCGAAATTAAACCTATAATAATTTGGTTCCATTGCGTAAATTCCAATCCCTTAGAATCGCTGAATTATGTGTTATCTTCCCACTTGGTCACCCATGTCATGATTTCATATATGCATAGAGCCGATGCAAGCTGGGAAAAAAGCGATAAGGTCCTGCAGGCCATAAAAATGGTTAAAGATTCTGAGGCTAAGCTTATATGGTGTCGGGACCTCTGGCCTTACTACAAAAACGAAGGTATAAAATTAAGTGAATTCTTTGATCCGGACTATTATACCAAGGAAATCCTCGCTATTCGTTCTGAAGCGAAAAAAATTGGGGCAGACTTTGTCTGTTTAGACAATGAAGCCTATGGAAACTCGATAATGAAATATTATCTGAAAAGTAGTAAGAAGCTGACTCGTGAAGAGCTGGATAAGCTTAGAACAGCTATCGAGAAAACAGTTGCAACCGTCGGTAAAGTTGATTTTACAATGCACGCCGGCTGGTCAAGCCGTCCATGCTTTGCCCTACTTGCACAACTGGGGAACAACAGAATTTGTGAAGAAACTTACTGGTTCGACGAGAAAAGGTACAAGACTATAAGATATCCCTACGAAATCTTTGGTGTGTATGTTAACACCGTTCGAGAAAATAAACAGAATCCAAACCAGCCCTATTTTTTAATTTCAGACATATTTGAGCGTTCAAAACTGTGGGCAGATAAGAAGGGGTTATTTTTATACAGCGACGGTAAAAATTCTCTGAAGGTAGCAAAGGCACTTTGTGATTATTCAAAAACTCTGACCCAAAGAAGCACCAACCCATAAAGTCATTCTAAATATGCGTTAAAGTAATTCTTCTGTTACATATTATATGAAATTATTGACCACTCACCAAATACACGCTGTCGAAGTTGATGGGAGGTATTACAACTGTAGCGATGCACTGGTAGATTATAACTACCTTGGTCGCTACAGACAATTTTGTGACCAACTAATAGTTTTACCTCGGTGCAGAAAGGCCGATTCATTCAACCCACGCTGGCCGCGAATCGATGGCAATGGCGTGACTGTCCTGCCGATGCCGGACTCACCGACGCCACTCAACGCCTTGCTGACTATGCCGGCGCTCATACGTACCATACTTAAGGCAATAAAAGCTTGTGACTGCTACTATTTAAAGTTACCGGAACCGATGGCTACCGTTGTCGGCATGGTGCTGATATTACTCGGGAAAAAATATGCAGTAGAGGTAGTTGCGGACTCAAGACAGGGTATTCTCTTCGCCAAAAAAGATATGCCTTTTGTTAAGTTTTACGCCTTGTTGTTTGACGCGCTCACTAAATTTCTGGTAAGGCGAGCTTATTGTGCGACATATGTTAGCCAGTATCTCCGTAAACGATACCCCACTAAATCGCCGCAGCGAGAATGGGTCTTCTGCTCGGCGGAGCTAAACGACGACATAATCGGAGAACCGAAATCGGCGGAAAGATTCAGAACAGACCCCTTCAAAATATTTGCCGCAGGCCGCCTGTCAGCAGAAAAGGGGCATATGTATCTGGTTCGTGCGTTCAAAAGGGTTTGTGAGCTTGCGGACAGAGACGTTGAGCTCCATCTAATAGGAGATGGGCCGCAGCGCCGAATCCTGGAAACAGAGGCCGAAAAGCTGGGTATAAGTGAGCACGTCTGCTTCCACGGCTACATAAATCAAGGGCCGCAGCTATTCTCGCTATTAGACCAGGCGCACCTGCTTGTCATTCCATCGCTGACAGAAGGTATGGGAAGAGGGATGATTGAAGCGATGGCGATGGGTTTGCCCTGTCTGGGTTCGCGCGTCGGCGGCATACCTGAATATCTGGATAGCGACTCCCTGTTTACCCCGAAAGACGCCGACGCTATTGCAGACAAGATACTCCCGCTGCTGAAGAATCCGGCCAAGTTAGCACAGATGTCTCTCCGCAACTTTGAAGCTGCCAAAGCTTTTTGGCCCGAATCGCTAAAGAAAATAAAAAGCGAATTCTGGCGGGAAATTGTAGAAACTCACAGGTAAATATTGCTCCAGCAATTGCTTTGGAAATCTTGAACCGAACCGTTGTTATAACTGGGCCTCAATACCAGTTGCACTTACACAGGCAAACCTGCCAACCAGGGCCTTACCTCTCTCACAATCAAAAGGTATTTGTATGAGAATTATGCACATGTCGAGAGCGGCGGAAACGCTGCGATGGTTTTTAATTCCTGCTATGACTATGCAAAAAAAGATGGGGCACTATGTGTGTATTTGCACCTCAGATAAACCTGACGCATGCATTGGAGTTGGAGAGACCCCTGACGCGGTCCATTTACGCAACGCAGGTTTTGAGGTCTTTTCCAATAGCCTGACAAGAAGCATTAATCCTTTAGGTATCCTCAAAGCAATCCTGGTGACAAAGCGAATATTAAACGAAAAGCGGATTGATGCCATTATCTGTCACAATCCACTTGGTGCTATTGTGGGCCGAATTGCTGCCTGGCTGGCAAAAACGCCGCACATTGTATATTTCGCCCATGGGTTGTCTTGTGCGCCGGCCCAAGGTGCTGTCTCGTGGCGGCTGCGATCTTGGGCAGAGAAGTTGCTAGGGCGAGTTACAGATGCAGTTTTGGTAATGAACGATTACGATGAAAAGCTCTGTAAAACGCGTCACATTATCAAGAATACCAACAATGTATTTCGTATTCCCGGCATGGGGGTCGATTTGACCCGGTACAGCGTCAACGGCGAGGAAGAAGTAAAACGTGAAGTGGCGAAAGAATTGTCTCTCGCCGAACATCGAAAGATTGTCCTTTTTGTGGGAAGACTGATACCGGAAAAAGGCGTATTTGTGCTCACAGAGGCGGCTGAGAAGATATGTGAGCAGCGGAATGACGTTTGCTTTCTCTTTGCTGGCGGCGGGACTTCGATGGACAAGCTCAAAAATATGGTCCGGGCAAATCACCTGGAGGATAATTTTAGATTCTTGGGCTGGCGTGATGACATTCCTTGGTTGTTGAAGTCGGCAGATATATTTACGCTGCCTACCTACTACCAAGAGGGTTTGCCCGTATCCATCCTTCAGGCAATGGCCTGCGCCAAGCCCGTTGTTGCCTCACAACACCGTGGTTGTGAAGATGCTGTGCTTGATGGAATCACGGGCTTTCTTGTACCGGTAAAGAACGCAACCGCTTTGGCAGAAAAAATTCTGGTTCTTCTTGATAACGAACAGTTACGGCTCCAAATGGGAAGGGCAGCCAGGCAACGTGTTGAACAGCATTTTGAGCTTAATTATTGTACAGAAAAAATAATTGAAGCTCTGGAAAAAGCAATTCATTAACAATGTGGTTAATGGCGGAGCATTTTTATGGCGGCAGAGATAATACATGCTTATGAATCCGCATTTGCAAAACGGTTTGGCGCGAACTATGCCCTTGCTTCCTGGAAAGGGCGTGCTGCTCTTTATGCAATATTTAAAGCAATGGGGATTGTTTCTGGTGATGAAGTTATTGTCCCTGGCTACACCTGCGTGATGAATGTTAACCCGATTAAGTATCTTGGTGCCAAACCAATTTATGTGGATATTGAACC
>CAZKOQ010000099.1:0-9738 GCA_964554425.1 uncultured Pirellulales bacterium
TCGGCCAGTATTATGGCAATGACCCGAACAACTGGACTGGCTCCGTCCCCAGCCCCGCCGGTGCTAACCCATAAAGCGCGGGTATGGGTAGAACACGCAAGATTGGGGGATTAGGCCTTAATTCTGAGTGAAAAAGTATTGACTTGACGGTTGGTTTTATGTTAGAATAGAGAAAAATGCCAAGGAGGACATTGGGGTGAAAAACAGAAGAACAGGAAGGTGTTTTTGTGCATCCTGCAAAAGGGTGAGTGTCCTATAACAGCGTCCAAGAGTTGTAACTACTTGAAAGAGCTGTGGTAATGTGTTTTTCGCCGCATTGGCTGTTTTTAATAGATGAAGGTGGTAATGATTGACGGTGGACCGATAGCACAAAATGCGGAGCGGGAGACAGAGATGCACGGTGGCAAGGTCGGTGTCAGCGGTGTAAAAGTGCCCGCGAAGATAGTTGACCGTGTGATGGGCTGCCGCTACGAGTTTAAATATGTTATCGACGAGGCGAAGGCAGAGGCACTTTCGCAGTTTATTAAGCCCTATTTGCAGTTGGACCGTTACAGCAAGTTGCAACGTGGGGGCGATTATCCGATTGTGAGCTTATATCTTGACTCGGATGATATGCACCTGTGCCGCGAGACGTTGGAGGGGCGAAAGAATCGTTTTAAGCTGAGGATACGCAGTTATACGGATGAGCCGGATTATCCTCGTTTTTTTGAGATTAAGCGGCGAATAAACACAGTGATATTGAAAAGCCGGGCGAGGGTGATGGACCGTGATGTGGCGACGTTGCTGGCTGGTTTGCCCTTGCCGCCGCAGAATTACAGCGCCGATATAGAGACGCTAAATCAGTTTCAATTGTATGTAAATAGCATTAAAGCAAAGCCCAAGATACTGGTTCGGTATGTGCGAAAGGCATACGAGGGCGATTCGACGACCCGGGTGAGGGTGACTTTTGACAGGAAGCTGTGCTATTGCGCAACGGATGCGCCGGAAGTCAGATTAGGAGGACGTGGGTGGCAGCAAAATTCCATAACGGTGGGGGGCGTGATTCTGGAGATTAAATTCACCGGACGATTCCCTGCGTGGCTGAACGAGATGATAAGATATTTTGGTTTGCAGGCTTGGCCTGTGTCGAAATATGCTACCTCTGTTCAGCAGGCATGTTGGTTAGGGTTCTGTGCGCCGTCGTTTGAGGGGTGGTAAGTATGGATAAGGTTTGGCGGGTATTAGAAGACACACCTTGGGGTGCTGGCGGGGTGTTTAGCCCCGAGAGTATTCTTCTGTCGTTGCTGTTGGCGTTTGCGCTGGGGCAAGTTCTGGCGTGGGTTTACTATGCTACGCACAGCGGGTTGTCCTATTCGAGGTCATTTGTGCAGTCGCTAATAATGATAACAGTGGTGATAGCGATGGTTATGACGGTAATTGGGAACAATATCATAACGGCGGTTGGGCTGATGGGCGCGCTGGCGATTATCCGATTTCGCAACATAATCAAGGACACGCGTGACATTGCCTTTATTTTCTGCTCATTAGTGGTAGGTATGGCGGCTGGCTCGCAACGGTTTGCTATAGCAATTATGGGAACGGTTATTTTGAGTTTGATAGCGCTATATTTGCATTTGAGCAGTTTTGGTGCGCATCAGCCGCATAACGGCTTTTTGCGATTCACATTCAGGGGGCATATTGGGCCGGAAAGTCCGATACCAGGAGTTCTGAAGAGGTTTTGCGGCAGTTTTACATTAGTGTCGGCGCAAGACACCGGTTTTGGCACGTCCGAGGTGGAGTATGCTTATCAATTAATGGTCAAAGATATTGCGAGGAACGAACAGATGCTGTCGGACTTAGATAAGGTTGAAGGTGTTGAGAATATAAGCTTGACGATGCAGGAGCGGTTACTGGAGGTATAGGTCTGGGTATGGGTAAGATAAGCTCCAAAGGATATCTATTTAACTGGCGTCATCATTTGTTGCCGGTGGTAGTGTGGCTGGCGACTGTGGCGTGTGTAGTGGGGCTGTTTTCGTATCGCGCACGGCGGTTTGAGGTTCTGGGGATGGCACAGGGTCAGATAAGGCAGGTCGCTGCTACGTGCCCGGGCCGGATTATAAGCGTTCCGGTTGAGTTGTTTGATGAAGTCAAGAAAGGCCAGATAGTAGCGGTGCTCGATACTATTCTGGAAGACGTGAACCGGCCGGAGGACATAAAGGCCCAGTTAGCGACCATTTCGGCTGAGATAGAGCACCTGTCGGCGCAATTGATTGCCGCACAGGATACGCTGATAGCCGAGAAGACGGACCGAGAAACAAACCGCTTGGCGGACCAGAGGAGATTTTCGGCTGATGTTGATAATGCCAGATTGCAGATACTGAGTTCAAGGGCGCAGATTGCCTCCGACCAAATAATGTTAGACGACCTGGCTATGGAGGTAAAGATTGTCGAGGACCTTCTGAACAAGGGCGCTGTTGCGGCCTATGAGTTAGAGAAGGCAAAGGTGCAGCACGACAGTTTGGCGAAGAAGGTTGAAGAGAATGGGCGGTTATTAGAGGAGGCGCAGAATGATTTGAAGGAGGCGCTGCGGCGTCAACAGGAGTATGCTCGAACACAACCATACCATCCGTCGGTAGATAGTGCGCTGGAGGTCATACGCAAGGAGATAAAGGTCCAGGAGCGGCTGATGGATGAGCTATTAGTTCAACATAAGCCGCTGGAGATAAGGTCGCCGATAGACGGTGTTGTTGTGCAGGTGCCTGGTCGCGCTAATGAGACCTTGACGCGAAGGCCCGGCGAAAAGGTTCTGCGAAGAGCAGGCGAGGTGGTTGTTGCCGGTGAACCCATAGTTGCGATAGCAGAGACCCAGTCGCGCGAGATAGTTGCGTATGTCAGCGCGAGGCAATTGGGCCGGCTGCAGGATAAGATGACGGTGGAGGTTGTGAAGGATAGGGAGCCGGCGCAGATAGCCATGGCGCAGGTGGTATCAGTTGGGCCTGTGATGGAATTGATGCCGGAGCAGTTGTGGCGAAATCCCACGATTCCACAGTGGGGGCTGCCTATAATGATAAAAGTCCCTCCGGGTTTGAAAGTAATTCCTGGCGAGGTAGTGGGCGTGAGGGGGCTGTAGGTTCGTGACTCGTGAATCGTTGGTGTCTCGACCGAGACTACCTTGCGTAGCTCACCGCGAAGTCAGGGTCTATTTTCGGAATTCTGAATTATGGTTTGGCATCATCTTGCCCGAAAACTTGTGTTGGTAATTATTTGCGGCATAGTTATCCTATGCAGTTTATCCGCGTGCAGCCGGACTGACTATAAAAAAGATGCGGACGAGAGGGTTTATAAGATTATCGACCAGAAATGGAAGGATGAGTTTGGTCCCAAGAGCAATTATAAAGTAAGTGACGTTACACCATCGCCGAATGATATTGCGGTTGAGAGGACCGCACCAGTAACGGGTGTTTTGACTTTGCAGGAGGCGGTGGCGAAAGCTACTGCACATAATCGGGACTATCAGCTACAGAAAGAAGAGCTTTATGCCAAGGCCCTTGATTTAAGACTGATACGGCATAATTTTGAAAGAGTATATTACGGCAGGCCTAAAGTCGCATACGGCAAGATTCAAGGCGTAAATTATGCAGGTGTTGGGGCTGGAATAGAACCACGGTTTGATCCCTACAGAATAAGTCAGGACCTTCCTCACATTCCTGTTGACTCCGGTTGGCAATTAGAAGGCGATGAGATAGATATTACAGATGGCTTTGGCTTTGACCAACTGTTAACTGACGGCACTATGATTGGAGCAAATATAGGTCTTTCCTGGAATCGGCTATTGAACGGGGCCCTAAAAGGCGAAAGCATCATATCTATTTTAAGTTTTGAAATGATAAAGCCACTTCTTCGCGGCAGCGACCGCAGGGTGGTGATGGAGGGGCTGACACAGGCGGAGAGGGATACTCTTTATCAAGTGCGAATATTTAATCGGTTTCGTAAGACATTCGTTGTATCGGTTATCAGTCAATACTATTTAGTTCTTCAGGCGTTTGATGCCGTGAAGAATGCCAGGCGAAATTACAATACTCTTGACTGGCTCTATGAACGAGCAGAGAATCTTGCCAATGCGGGGCGTTTGCCGCAGTTTGAGCTTGATGGGATTTCCCAGGACAAACTTATAGCGCTGGATGCATATATTGAGGCTGAGAAAGAATACAAACTATTACTTGACCAATTTAAGATAACTTTAGGTTTGCCCACGACTACGGAATTTCAGTTGGAACCGAATGAACTTGAGGTCTTAAGGACTGCGGAGCTGGTCGAGCCGGATTTTGCGGAGACCGAGGCCGTTGAGACAGCGTTGTGTCGGCGGCTGGATTTAATCAATAGCGCCGATGCAGTAATGGACACTCAACGCAAGGTGTTAGTTGCTGCTGACGGTCTGAAGGCGCAAGTAGATTTAGGTGTGAATACCAATATACCTCTACAAGACCTTAGCTCATCAAACACGAAGGTTTTTCAAGACTTGTTTTTGTCCGGTTTACAGGTAGATTTGCCTTTTGACAGGGTAGCCGAGCAAGATATTTACCGCAGGGCGTTAATAACAGTGAACCAAAAGCAGCGGGAGTATGAGCTTGCTACGGATACGGTTGCATTGGAGGTGCGTCAAGCTTACTGTGAACTTAAAGAAGAAACTCGGCGGTACAAGGTGCAGTCGGAGCAGTTGGTATTAGCGCAGAAACGTCTCAAGAACACGTTTTTATTAATGCAATATGGTCGGGCCAGCAGCCGGCGTGTGCTTGATGCACAAAGAGACTTATTTGACGCTCAAAACACTGCGACAGAGGCGTTAGTGGCTTATACTGTTGCGACATTGAATTTTTACCGCGACACCGAGGTGCTTAGGGTTCGGCCGGATGGGATGTGGTCCACTGCAGGCGGATTTGTTTCAGCACAAAAAACAACTCCTTCCCCATAACAGCAGAAAACACTTCTATTCTTGCTTGTCAGGAGCATAAAGGTAGTATTCCATTTGGGTTTAGTGACACTTTATATCTGATGGCAATCGCAGCGATACTATAAGAGCTGCGTTTTTCTTTTTTTCTGAGCACCTTTCAGATTTTACCCTGCGATGAGCGGCGGATTTTAGTGGATTTTGCCGCGAATTTCTTTTATTCTGTTACGGGAAATTATTACTCAAACTGACCGATACGATGGCATTAGTAATTGTAACTCTTCTATTTATAAGAGAATATAGCAACTTGTCATTCTGAGCGAAACGAAGTGGAGCGAAGAATCTGGCCGTCGAACATATAGTTTTTTCTCCTGCTGCGGCCAGATGCTTCGCCTTTCGGCTCAGCATGACAATAAAATCGGTCAGTTTGAGTTATTAAAAATTTTGGATTTCAAATTTGAAGTTTAGAATTTGTAATTTGAAATCAAGAAGGCAGGACAAATGAACGATAAAAAAGTTTTTTATAAGTTTGGTGAGATTGAAAAGAAGTGGCAGAGGTGCTGGGAGGAGCACAGGACGTTTAGGGCAAAAGACTGCGATACTTCTAAGCCCAAGTATTATGTGCTGGATATGTTTCCCTATCCAAGCGGGCAGGGTCTGCATTTAGGCCATCCTTTGGGTTATACGGCGAGCGACATAATCGCTCGCTACAAGCGAATGAAGGGATTTAATGTCCTGCACCCGATGGGCTGGGATGCCTTTGGGCTGCCTGCCGAGCAGTATGCCATTGAAACGAGTACTCATCCTGCAGAAACTACCCAAAAGAACATCGACACTATGCGCAAGCAAATCAAATCTCTCGGCTTTAGCTACGACTGGGACCGGGAGGTCAACACTACCGACCCGAATTATTACAGATGGACACAATGGATATTCCTGAAATTCTTTAATAGTTTTTTCGATACAACGGAACAAAAAGCCAAGCCGATTGAACAATTACCTATTCCAGAAGGGCTAAATCAGCAGCAGCAACGAGAATATATAGACGACCATCGGCTTGCTTATGAGGCAGAAGTTTCTGTCAATTGGTGTCCTGCGCTCGGGACGGTGCTGGCAAATGAGGAAGTGGTGGGCGGGGAGAGCGAACGAGGCGGACATCCTGTAATCAGAAAGCCGATGCGCCAGTGGATGCTGCGTATAACGGCGTATGCAGAACGGCTGCTTGAGGATTTGGCTGAAGTGGATTGGCCGGAGTCGATAAAGAAGCTCCAAACGGATTGGATAGGTAAGAGCGTTGGCGCCGAAGTCGATTTCAAGGTCGACGGGCTCGATGAAAACATTCGCATCTTCACTACCCGCCCGGATACGCTGTTCGGTGCAACCTATATGGTGCTGGCGCCCGAGCACGAACTGGTTGACAAGGTTGCAAGTGAAGAGAAGAGAGCAGATATTGAAAAATACCGTGAAGAAGCTGCTCGCAAAAGTGACTTGGATAGAACCGATTTGGCGAAAGAGAAAACCGGCGTCTTTACGGGCGCTTACGCGATAAACCCGGTCAACAACGAAAAGATTCCAATCTGGATAAGCGATTATGTTTTGATAAGTTACGGCACCGGCGCGATTATGGCTGTGCCTGCCCACGATGAGCGAGATTTTGAGTTTGCAACGAAATTCGGATTGCCGATAATTCCGGTTGTTGAACCACCTGATGCCGAGATTGCGGGATTAGTGGTGCAGGGTAAGATTTGCTTTATAGGGGATGGGAAGGCGATTAACAGCGGACAATTTAGCGGTTTATCAACAGCCGACTTCAAAGAAAAAATCACAGAGTGGCTTACACAAAAGGGACTTGGAAGGCGTGCGGTAAATTACAAGCTGCGCGACTGGCTATTCAGCAGGCAGCGTTATTGGGGCGAGCCGTTCCCTATTCTACACATTGAGGGTGGTCGTATTGCCGGCCTGCGTGAAGAGGAGCTGCCATTGGAGCTGCCGCCGGTTGAGAACTATAAGCCATCGGGGACGGGCGAGTCGCCGTTGGCAAATATTGACCGGTGGGTGAACGTGATTTTGCCTGGAGATTTGAAGGCCAGACGTGAAACAAACACGATGCCGCAGTGGGCAGGCAGTTGCTGGTATTATTTGAGATACATCGACCCCAATAACAAATTACGGGGATGGGCTGCGGAAAAAGAGAGATACTGGATGCCTGTTGACCTGTATATTGGCGGCGCCGAGCATGCGGTGCTGCACCTTTTGTATTCGCGATTCTGGCACAAATTCCTCTACGACTTAGACTATGTCGGCACGAAAGAGCCGTTTAAGAAGCTTGTTAATCAGGGGATGATTTTGGGCGAAGACGGGCAGAAGATGAGCAAGTCGCGCGGCAATGTCATCAATCCTGATAAGGTTGTTGCGGAGTATGGCGCGGATTCGCTGCGGCTATATGAGATGTTTATGGGGCCGCTGGAGTCGATGAAGCCGTGGAATATGCAGGGAGTAGAAGGTGTGCACCGCTTTTTGCAGAAGGTCTGGCGGATGGTTATTAATGAGGAGACCGGGGAGCTTGACGGGGGGGTGAAGGAAGCAGAGCCAGATGAAGCGACGCTGCGGCTATTGCATCAGACGATAAAAAAGGTGGGTAGTGACATCGAGACCTTCGGCTTCAACACGGCAATAAGTGCGATGATGATTTTTGTAAATCACCTCATCAAGCAAACGGTCAGGCCCAAATCGGTCATTGAGAGATTTATACTGATTCTTGCTCCGTTTGCGCCTCATATTGCGGAGGAACTGTGGGAAAAATTGGGTCATACCGGGTCGCTGGCTTATAAGCCGTGGCCTGAATATGACAAAGAGCTTGTCAAAGAAAAAGAAATTGAACTGGCTGTTCAGGTCAATGGTAAGATAAAAGTCAGAATAGTCGTCCCCGCTGATTCAGCCGAGGAATATATAAAAACGCAAGCTCTTATAAGTGCTCCAGTGCAAAATGCCTTGGCCGGTAAAGAGCCGAAAAAGGTGATTGTGGTAAAACCCCGGATAGTAAGTATCGTTACATAGGTTGTTTCAATAGAGCATATCAATGTATATCGAAATTGAAGCGAAGCTGAAGATTGATTCGCCGGAGCCAGTCAAGCAGAGGTTGGCGGGTCTCGGCGCACAGTTTGTGGCAGAGCGAAAGCAGACGGATTATCATTTTGATGATTCGGTCGGGTCTCTTGCCAGGGCGGATAGGTGTCTGCGTTTGCGGCGGCAGGTGGAGGGGGGGCGTGAGAGCTATTTTCTGACTTATAAGGGCGCGAAGGAGAAAAGCAGCTTCAAGAAGAGGCAGGAGGTAGAGATTGAGGTCAATGACGGCGATGGTGCGGAGAAGCTGCTTTCGGCCCTGGGGTATGAAAAGGTATTAGTTATCGAGAAGAGGCGGCAGGTTTGGCAGTATGGCGAGTGCGAGGTTGCGCTGGACCATTTACCTTTGTTGGGTGATTTTGTGGAGATAGAAGGACCCGATGAAGAAAGAATAGCCGCTGTGCAGGAGGCGTTGGGATTGTCGAGTTTGCCGCACATTCCAAAAAGTTACGCGGCTTTGGTGAAAGATAAGCAGCGTGAGCTCGGCAGAAGATAGGACGGCACCAAATTTTTGAAAGCGATGAGACGTCAGAGATGAAACCTGGCGATGGTTATATCAGTTATATTGTCAATCCCAAGTCAGGTGCCACGGGCAGCAAAGAGACAGGCCGGCGGTTTCAGGCATACCTTGTCGAAAATAAATTCAGAGTGAGGGTAAATCTTACAAGCTCTCTGGCTCATGCGTGTGAGCTTGCAACGGATGCAGCGGTCGATTATGACTGTGCAATGGTTGTTGTTGCCGGCGGTGACGGAACTATTAGAGAAGTTGCGCACGGACTGGAGGGCAGCGACAAGCCGCTGCTGATTGTTCCTTGCGGCACAGAGAATTTGCTTGCAAATGAATTGGGGCTTGATGGGAAGCTGGGAACGATAATAAGGACGTTTGAGGCGGGATACGTTCGGGCGCTGGACTTAGGAAGCGCAAACGGCAGATGTTTTGCCTCGATAGCAGGATTTGGATTTGACGGCCAGGTAGTCGAGCGTGTCAGCAGTCAGCGAAAGGGGCATATAAACCACTACGATTATTTCTGGCCGATATGGCGAACGTTCTGGAATTATAAGTTTGATGCGATGAAGGTTGAGGTGGACGGCCAGCAGATTTTTGACGGTCGCGGGCTTGTTTTTGTCGGGAATATTTCCAGATATGCCGCGGGGCTGGAGATTTTGCATTTTGCCGATTTAGGGGATGGGCTGCTTGATGTGTGTATCTACAAGTGCGGAACGCGGCTGCATTTAGTCAAACATTCGATTATGACGGTTTTCAAGCAGCATACTAATACTGGCGATGTGGTTTACTGCAAGGGCAAGAGTATTACTGTGAGCTCTGAAAGTGGGTGTGTAAGGACTGAAATAGACGGCGACCCCGGGCCGGAATTGCCTGTGCAAATCAAGGTGATACCACGGGCGGTTAAGGTGGTGGCGCCAGAGGGGGCCAAGCCGATGGGAATAAGGGCAAGAATCAAGAGGGCATTAGGATAAATGAATAAAGGCAGTTTTAAGATTGGCAGTGTTGAAATAGGGTTGAGTGCACCGTTGTTTGTGATGGCAGGGCCATGCGTTATTGAGAGTAAGGCGGGCTGTCTAAAGATTGCCAGCCAGCTTGTCAATATTGGAAATAGGGTTGGTATAGGGCTAATTTTCAAGGCGAGCTTTGACAAGGCCAATCGCAGCAGTATATCCAGCTTTCG
>CAZKOQ010000100.1:0-9712 GCA_964554425.1 uncultured Pirellulales bacterium
TCATCAATAAATTTCTGCACCGGCTCATAAAGATGATGCACAATTTGATTTGCAAGTATTTTCCCCGCAGCTACATCATCTCCGTAGCTAAAACCGCCGGGAACAACAAGTATCTGGTATTGCTCGAGCGCGAGCTTGTCTTCGATTAGCCGGTTTATATGCACCCGTTCCGCATTTACCCCGGCTAACTGAAGTGCGTACTCGGTCTCCATATCGCAATTTATCCCCGCCGCCCTCAACACTACCGCCCTAACTTGTGCCATTTTTTACCTTTTTACTTTTCACTTATTCATGCCTGGCAAGTTTAGAATTTCATGCTTTTATCATTTAAGTTTGTTTCGGATTTCGTGCTTCGGATTTCGAGTTTTTACACTACCAATCAAGCGTTTTTTGCCAGGCCCGTTTTAGTGAGCCGATGTCTGCTTTGACAACTGTTTTGTCATTCCCTGCTTTTATAACAAGCGTTTTATTTTCCGTGACCTTCCCAATCTGCCCGAATGGCAAATTGAGCATCAGCTTCACAAATGCACCATAATTTTCCGGCTCGACCTCCATAATATATCGCGAGTTTGATTCGCTAAATAATTGTGTGTGAGTTTGCTGGCAATCCCTGCCCTTTGGCAGCCCTCGCAGGTCTGCTTCGATACCCACACCTCCCGCAAACGCCATTTCCGCAAGTGCAACGGCTAATCCGCCCTCCGAGCAATCGTGGCAGCTTACAACAAGTCCCTTCGCTATCGCTTCAGCGACTCTGCCGGCTGTTCTCGGAGCTGTTTTCAGGTCAACCTTTGGAATATTGGCGCCGGTGTATCCATTGATTTTGTAATAATGGGAGCCGCCCAATTCGTTCCTCGTTTCGCCCACTATAAATAACAGATTAGAGGCCCGCTTGGCATCCATTGTAACACACTTATTGACATCATCTACAATTGATATAGCGCTTATCAATAGTGTTGGCGGGATGCAGATTGTTGTCCCATCCTCACATGCAAATTCATTATTTAGCGAATCCTTGCCGGAGATAAACGGCGCCTCGAATGCGATTGCCCCATCATAACATCCCTGCGCCGCCCGCACTAATGTTCCAAAAATCTCCGGCTTTGTGCAGTTGCCCCAGCTAAAATTATCTAATAGGGCAATCCTGTCGAACCGCCCGCCTACACATATCAGGTTTCTGACTGCCTCATCAATTCCCGCCAGCGCCATCCAGTATGGGTCGATGTCACCATATAGTGGATTCATCCCGCAGCTTATCGCAAGGCCTCTATCCGAGTTATACTTTGGTCTTATCACCGCCCCGTCACTCGGCCCGTCATTAGTTACCCCCATTAACGGCTTGATTACTGAGCCGCCCTGAACCTCGTGGTCATATTGACGGATGACCCATTCCTTGCTGGCAACGTTATAGGATGAAAGAATCCGTAAAAGCTCATCGTTATAATTATCTTTTTCGGCCAAGTTCGGCTCACTGAGCTTAGGCGCATTCCAGACCGCTTTGCGAGAGTATTTAGGCACGCCCTCATGCAGAAAGTCCATATCCAGCTCGCCCACAAGCTGCCCGTTGTATCGCAGCTTTAGTTTCTTATCGCAGGTGAATCTTCCAATTACCGTGGATTCAACATTTTCATCATCAAAAATCTTCCTTATAGCATTCAGATTTTCCGGCTTGACCGCTATGACCATTCTTTCCTGTGCTTCGCTTATCCATATTTCAGCGTAGTTAAGCCCGGCATACTTTAAGGGCACTCTTTCTAAATCTACCTCTGCCCCAAGATTTTTACCCATCTCACCTGCTGCGCTGCTCAGCCCGCCGGCTCCACAATCGGTAATCGCCTCATATAGCCCGGCTTGGTTTGCAGCAACCAGCACATCGAGCACTTTCTTTTCCGTTATCGCATTGCCGATCTGGACCGCGTTTGAAAAAATTGTCTCATACTCGTGCGTTATCTCCCCGCTCGAAAAGGTCGCTCCGTGTATTCCATCTCTGCCTGTCCTTCCGCCGACCACAATAATTAAATGTCCGCTTTGTGGATTTTTGAAGCATTTCTTTTTGTCTATGATGCCGATGTTGCCGCAATAAACTATCGGATTGCCTAAATATCTTTCATCGAAATAAATCGCACCGTTGACTGTCGGTATTCCCATCCTGTTGCCGTAGTCGCGCACTCCTGCCACGACGCCTTTCATAATCCTTCTCGGATGTAGAACACCTTTGGGAATTTCATCGTGCTTTTTATCAGGCGGCCCAAAACAGAATACGTCTGTGTTGGCGATGGGTCTTGCGCCAAGTCCCGTCCCCATCGGGTCTCGAATTACTCCGCCGATGCCTGTGGTCGCGCCGCCGTATGGGTCCAGCGCGGAAGGGCGGTTATGCGTTTCGACCTTAAAGCATACCGCTGAATCATCGTCGAATTCCACCACGCCGGCGTTGTCGGCAAAAACGGATATGCACCATTTTTTATTAAGGTCTTTGGTCGCTTTGAATACCGTCTCTTTCAAGAGATTATCGAAATGCACCTCTTTGCCGTCGGTTGACATATCGACTGAGCTTTTGAGCGTTTTGTGCACACAATGCTCGCTCCAGGTCTGCGCCAGTGTCTCCAGCTCCACATCAGTCGGCTCTCTGCCGATTTCTCTATAGTATTTTTGAATCGTCTGCATCTCGGCTAAATTCAGAAATAAATCTTTTGTTTTGCTCAGCTTTATCAGCCCATCATCGTCGAGCTCGCATATCGGCCAGTGGACTATCTTCAGTTCGTATGGTTTCAGATGCGGGTTTGGCGGCTCAGCTTCATTACCTATCAATACCGTTTCAATGCAATCGTTTGCCAGGATTTTCTTTGCAATTGCCTCTGCTTGTTTGGGCTTGATGTCCCCCAATAGCACATACTTTCGAGCGGTCCGGACATTGTTGACTTTAACGCCCATATCCGCAACCGCTGTCATCACCGATTCGGCTACGGGGTCGGTAACGCCGCTTTTAAGATGCACCTCGATTAGTGTTGCTTTTGCTAATCCCGCCGGCGCACCGCTTCTGCCTGTGTAGTATTCCTCACAGACAGGGTCGGCTAAAAGCTCCTTTGCTGCACGCTCAGCGAAATTCTTGTCGAAATCTCCTTCCATCAAAAAAACTCTGGCCGATTGGACCGCTTCGACAGAGTGGATGCCAAGCTCCCTGATGTCCTCTAACACCTTCTTGCCCTGCACATCAGAAAACCCCCTCCTATTAAAAACCTCAATCCTCCATTGTCTCACGGTATCAATTCCTTCCTTTTCATCTTGAACTTTATTAGGGCCGCCCGTTTCTTTCTCGCACCCTCTAATATGGCTTCAATTCGTTCTTTGTCTTTACTTGTTATGGCCTTTTTTATTTTGGCCAATTCAAATGTCATTCTATCGATACCTTTGGAAATATTGCTCGCATTTGTTACCAGCACATCCGCCCATATATTGGCTGGCCCCGATGCTATCCTTGATGTGTCTATGAAACCTTTACCGGCGAATTTCAATTCCTTATCTTTATTGGCGCTTATCAACGCCGCCGCCGTAATATGCGGAAGATGGCTGACATTTGCAAAGATTCTATCATGTTCCGCTGGCCTCATTAGTTTCACATAACAACCCAGTGCCGCCCAGAACTTCTTGAGAGTCCTGACGGCGAGGCGGTTCGTGTTCTTTGTCGTTGTCATAACGCACAACGACCGCTCAAACAAATCATCTCTGGCAAATTCAACACCCCTCTGCTCCGACCCGGTGATGGGGTGAGAACCGACATAATGGACATTCCTCGGAAGTGTCTTTGCCGCCCAGCGGTGTGGCCAGACCTTCGTTGACCCAACATCTGTAACGATGCACCCTCTCGGCGCCTTCCCTGCTATCTGGCGAAAAATCTCTTCAAAGGTCGATATTGGCGTTGCCAAAATGACAATGTCCGAGCCGCATACACTCTGGCCCATATCATCGACTATTTCAGTCACTACCGCCAATCGCCTGGCCTTTGCTCGTGTCCGGGGTCGGTGCGTATAACCTACGACCTTAACCCAGGGAAACGAACGTAAAACCACCAGGCCTATCGAACTGCCCAGAAGCCCCAGCCCTATTACCGTTATTTGCTTTAACTCTTTTAGATTCAAGACCTTACGACACTACCTTCCTGACGCCTCCCATCAAAAGTTACTCCAGAGCTGCTTCAATGTCAATTTTTTTCTTTTGTTTATGCCGGCAAAATGTTATCATATTACCCTTAAGACAAGCCGGCTAATGGATATAGCAAAAAATTAGCACCGTGCCCACTACTTGTGGGCGATTTTTTAACGAACGTTTTATTATTGCTGCTCGTTGACTCTTTACACGGATGTCTGATCCAAGTGCCTTGAAAACTCAAATCGCCGACAATTCTACAACAATTGCCGGCGCCGAATACCTTGATTTTGAGCAGGCCGTCACCGACCTCGACCGCCAGATTGCTGAGCTTCGCCGCCTCAGCTCAATCAAAGGTATCGACTATTCAACTGAAATCTGCCGGCTTCAGAAAGACAGAGTCGATGAGCTTAACCGCATTTACTCTAATCTGACCGCCTGGCAAACAGTTCAGGTCGCCCGTCACCCGACAAGGCCCATCCTCACCGACTACTTTGACCTTATGGTTAAAGATTTCTGCGAGCTGCATGGTGATAGGTGCTTCGGCGATGACCGGGCTATCATAACAGGATTGGGACAGATTGGTCGAGAGAAGGTCCTGATTGTCGGCCAGAATAAAGGCAAGAACACAAAGGAAAGAATTGCCTGTAATTTCGGCTGTCCTAATCCTGAGGGCTACCGCAAGGCATTAGCCAAGATGAAATTCGCCGAAAAGTTTGGCATCCCCGTCGTTACGCTCATTGATACCCCTGGCGCTTATCCAGGCGTCGGGGCCGAAGAGCGTGGCCAGGCACAGGCAATCGCGGTCAATCTTACCGAAATGTCACGCCTGAAAGTCCCCATAATTTGTATCGTCATTGGAGAAGGCGGCTCAGGCGGCGCTCTCGGCATCGGAGTCGGTGACCGGCTCGCAATGCTCCAGTTCGCGTATTACTCCGTGATATCACCCGAGGGCTGCGCTGCTATCTTGTGGCGTGACGGTGACCAGGCCCCCGAAGCTGCCGATGCTCTCAAGCTAACAAGTTCCGACCTGCTTAAGCTCGGACTGGTCGATGAGGTTGTCCCGGAGCCGCTTGGCGGCGCACATCGAAATATCCACGACACTATTTATAATGTCGAGCAATATGTCACTAAGACCCTGCGAGACCTTAAACGCATCAAGCTCGACACTCTTCTTGAGAATAGATACAGAAAGTTGCGCTCAATTGGTACTCTCCAAACCGACCAGCTTCGCCGCAAGACTCAAGCCGCCACAGAAAGGATAAGAGTAGCCGTCCAGGCAATCTCCTCCAGGTCAAAGCGGCTGGCTGCCAAAATTCGATAAATACTGTCCTTTATTGGCCGAACCACTCCGTAACTTTTGCTCTTACCTGAGCTTATTGCGCAATAACAATTTGCTTGATATGTCCGCTCATTTTATGTATAATAATAATCGTTGGAAGTGCAAGCAGGCGGTTTCGCCGTAAAGCTCATTTATTATTATGAGATTGGGGCACTTCGTAACGGGGAGGCGGGGTGATGATAATCGCCCGTTCTCCCTTATTTTTTTATCCATCCCCTCAATCGCTTTCCCTATGTTATCTCGACTGGCTACAAATTTCACTTTGAAAAAACAACAGACCTTCTTAAAACTGAAATTCTACACGGCGACATCAGAGACTTGGCAATCTTACTGCAACAAAAGTTTTAGGGCTTGTTTCAATTACCCAGTTTATCACGCTTTACTGGCTATCAGCTTTTTGTTGACTATGGGCAAAATATCGTCCGCATTTTCCTAAGTTACACAGCGATTTTCAGCTTAGATTCTATTCCGAAAAGCTGGTAATTTTCATCTGAATTTTCTTTGGCTATCCCAACTCGGCACCTAAAGAAAAAAACGCACAATCTGCCGAAATTATTTGACAATCTATCTGCGCTTTGTTAAAAGCTGTTTGGAGTTGTGAGTGTCAGCTTGAGAATTTTGTCACGCTGACATTGGGAAAATTGTGCAGGAGGCGTCAACAATCCTGTTTTTCAGGAACGCCTAATTTTTGTCGTGTCGGCTCTGTTTTCGTTCCGCATCTACCGCCTGCTGAATGTCGCTATGGGGAGCGGGTGGCGTATGCGAGAGTTAGAAAGAATCTGGCTGCTTAGAGGAGGAAAAACGCAGGATGCGAAAATGGGGAAGCCCAGTAGTTTCTACTGAGGCATCTCCCAGGTTGATGAACAAGGGATTGTTTGCTGAGTATATATATTCCCACGAACAGATGACCCGGCAGCGTCGGTCGGGGGCGGGTAATCTTCAAACATACCTTTTTCAGCAACCCTGTATCTTATTTGTATGTTAGGGATTGGATTTATGAGGTTGACAAAGAGAAAACCATCAGGACGAGAAAAAGACGAAGCATCCTTAAAGCTTCTTGATAAGTTGCGTGACCAGCTTTATTCCGGTGACCCATCCATTCGTCGCCAGGCGGGCTTTCACCTCTCCTGGCTGCAGGATGATGGCTTGGAAATCTTGCAAGAGGCCCTGTTTGGCAATTGTCCTGCGAGGGCCAAAAATGCCGCCGCCTATGGCCTGCGAAATATGCACGGCAGAATGAAAAAAATGGCAATCGAGGCTTTAGAGCAGGGACTGGTTCACTTCAATGGAAGCACTAAGGACGTATGCAAACGCGCCTTGTTGTTGTTGGGTATGTTGACGACACAGCAGAGAACGATTGCCCCGGTTCAGGCATCTGCGAAGCGCCCAAAGTTGGAAATCAAGGAAATTCCACGTAAGACAAGACCAAGAAGAGTTATCGCAAGGTCGGTTCAACGGCCTCGCAAAAAATAAGGGCTCTTTTTGAGAGCATTTTCATTGTGGGAATAATAAGGGTGCACACCCCGAATCTGACCCTCTGGTTTTAATCACACCCATCCGCAGCAACTTATGGCTAAATGCAGAAAATGCGGCAAGGTCTCCGATGAAATGGCTAAAATTCTGTCCTTTTGTTCTGATTGCATTCGAAAAACCGATAGCCAGGTTCTGGCCGAACTTAAGCAAATCCACGCTCAAAGCCGCCAGAAGTTCTCGCTTCCCGCTTTTCCCCCATCCGACCCGGATGGTGTCAGATGTAACCTCTGCCACAATCAATGCAGTATCCCCATAGGCCAACGTGGCTACTGCGGCATCCGTAGAAATGAAAATGGACACCTGGGTGGCGGCACTTCCGATGAGGCCGTCGTCTCCTGGTATTATGACCCATTGCCGACCAATTGTGTCGCTGACTGGGTATGTGCCGGAGGTAGCGGCGCGGGATATCCCAAATGGGCTTACCGACACGGGCCGGAGCACGGTTACCTGAACCTCGCAGTATTCTATGAATCTTGCACATTCAACTGCCTCTTCTGTCAGAACTGGCACTACCGAGAACGTTCAACAACCGCTAAAACGCACACCGCCGCCGAACTTGCACAGAGCCTAACCGCAGACACTGCCTGTATATGTTTTTTTGGTGGCGACCCGACATCACAATTGCCTCACGCATTAGCGGCCGCAAGATTAGCACGCAAGAATAATCCCCGGAAAATATTACGTATCTGCTGGGAGACCAACGGCTCTATGAACGCGGCCTTGCTCGACCAGATGATAGACCTTTCGTTGGAAAGTGGCGGCTACATAAAGTTCGACCTGAAAGCTATGGATAAGAATATCCATTATGCCCTTTGTGGCGTCGATAATACTCGCACTCTGGAAAACTTTGCAGCCGCCGCAAGACGTATAAAAGAAAGGCCTCACCCGCCTTCACTTATCGCAAGCACGCTCCTTGTGCCTGGCTACATAGACGCTCAAGAGGTTGGAGAGATAGCATCGTTCATTGCAAAATTAGACCCGAACATTCCTTACGCCCTCCTCGGCTTTCACGGCGATTTTCTTATGACCGACCTGAAACCAACATCTTGGAAGCAGGCGGAAGATTGCCTCGCAGCCACCAAAACCGCTGGCCTCAAGCACACCCGCCTCGGCAATATCCGCATACTTTGCTAAAACCCAAGTTCATTCTGAGACCGCTGTCTTTTGGCGGACGAAGAATCTGGCCTCACCAGACTATTATTGACCGCCTTTGCTGGTTTCATCAAAAAACTATGAGCTTATAACTGACCGCCTAAACCTTGACGCACCAGACATTTAATGATAACTTTTAATCAGAATTTGACTTGTAAGGAACAAATGTTACACAATCGGTATGAAACAGTTTCTTTTTCCATTTGCACTCTGTGTAATTTTTGGTATGGCTTCACCAATAAATTTCAAATCGCCCACCGCCGAAGAACGGCTCAAGGCCATCGGACCTGCTGAGGGTCTCGAAGAAATCCTTCGTAAGGCGCTGGAGCCGGCCGACGATTTTGAACCTATACCGGCCCCGCAGACCGGCGACTGGCTCGCTGTTCACTATGAACCCGGCCAGACCGTTGTCGAATTCGTAAAATCAAAACCAAATCACCCCGACAAAATCCGTAATAAAATCTACCTGCAGCCGCTCGGCGAATTTCCCAAAATGCAAATCCCCTTAACTGACGGCTTAAAAGAATACGCCGGCGCCTATTTTGCTATGCAGATTGAGGTGCTTCCACCCCTGATGCTGGACGGCAAAAACATCACAACTCGCATTAACACTTATACAAAGAACCGCCAAATCTTAACCACTGATGTTTTGGCTATCTTGAAGGAGAAAATTTCAGATGATGCCTTTTGCGTTCTGGCGATTACTATGGAAGACCTCTATCCTGAGCCATCGTGGAATTTCGTCTTTGGCCAGGCCTCGCTTCGAGAGCGCGTCGGCGTCTATAGTTTCGCCCGTTACGACCCCGTCTTTTATGGTGATAAGCGGGGAAAAGATTACGAAAAGCTCATCCTGCGGCGAAGCTGCAAAGTCCTCGTCCACGAGACCAGCCACATGTTCGGCCTGCAGCATTGTATATTCTTTAGATGCGTTATGAACGGCTCGAACCACCTGCAGGAAAGCGATGCCCGTCCTTTATTTCTTTGTCCCGTCTGCCTCCGCAAGCTGCACCACAATGTCGGCTTCAATATTATCACCCGCTATAAAAATCTCTATCGCTTTTATCTAAGGCTCGGCTTCGATAATGATGCTCAATGGCTTGCCCATCGCCTTGACCACATCCTCGGCCCCGATGCCAGCCAGACAATCCTTGAACAGAAAAGCGAACCGTAAGATATATTTCGTTTTCAAAACGTAGAGTGGGCTTCAGCCCACCAATTCTCGATATTTTAATCCGGTGTGGAATGATATCCGGCTTCAGATGGATTCGATATTCGTCATTCGATATTCGATATTCGTTATTCCCTCTTCGCCTTCTGTCTTCTGCCCTCAGGCCTCGATAATCAATAGTAAATAGTAAATAATAATTTAAAAAGTCCCATACTTTCTTGCTTCTCACTGCCAGATTTGCTATAATTACCTAATATAAAGTATTTGCGAGGAGCAAAAATAATGCGAACGAACATATTCAAAATGTGTCCTGCAATCTTGGCATTTTCCCTCCTGATTGCGGCTCTTGTGTTTAGTCCCTGCACTCCCGCCTTTGC
>CAZKOQ010000101.1:0-9679 GCA_964554425.1 uncultured Pirellulales bacterium
GTTCCTTTACAATTTTTCGTATTTTATGATTGCGCGGTAGAGGCCGTTGATGCGGGAGCCGTCAATGATTGTGGGGGGATATTTTTCGTTTCTCGGCTGGAGGCGAACTTTATTATCCGGTTCAAAAAAGACCCGCTTGAAGGTTGTTTCGTGCGGCATTGAAAAACGGATGAAACAATCATCACCGTTGCGGACCTCTGCGGCGGGTGAGAAAACCACTATGTCGCCTTCGCAAAATTTCGGCTCCATCGAATCGCCGACGACACGGACGGCAAAAGCGTTGGCGTCGTGGATGTCCGGACAGCGGACGTAGTCATCGGCAATTCCGACCGGGTAATCCAAATCGTTGAAGTCGCTTGGGTAGCCAGCCGAGACTTTGTTTATCACCGGCACGAGCCGGCCCGCCGACAGAGGGGAACTTGCCTGCTCGATGTTTAATTTGCTTTCGGCAAGGAGGGTGTCGAGCTGGGTGACATCGGTTTTTTTGTGAATCAGATTTTTGATAAACTGCCGGAGTTTCTGGCTCTCGGCCTCGGCAGATTCGTATTCGTGACGAAGGTCGGAGGAAAGCCCTTCTATATGAGCGATGCGTAATAGCTCGCCGGGTTCAAACTGCAAGACTTTTTCGAGCTTTTTCAGCAGTTCATCGCTGGGCGGATTTTTTACTTTGCCTGTTTCGATGGTAGAAAGATACGGCTTGGAAAACCCAACGGAGCTACTTACATCGTCAAGGGTCAGGTTCAACTGCTCGCGTTTTTGTCTTATTATTTGGCCGAGGGACATAACTACGTCCGAACTTGCAAGAGCGTCAACTTATTTCTATCAAACTGTATTTAGCGCTGCCTAAGCCGATTCGTTCGGCGTGCTCGATTTGGTAGCGAGCGTCGAGCTTGTCGTTCTCAAGCAGCTTAGGCAATTTTTTACCTGCCTTTTTTTCGACCAAGTCTATCGCGGCTCTGTCAACGGCTACCGGGTCAATCGAAGCAATAATGCCGATATCATCTACTATCTTACGCATATTTGGGCTGTCAAAACAATCACAATCTTTGGTGACGGACATTACAAAGTTGAAAAATGCGGCCTTATTTTCCTTTCCTTTGAGGGTGCCAAGAGCATGCTCGGCGACGCTTCTCTGGAGCGTTTCGTTTTCCTGTTCCCAGTCATATTCTACGGCGCCAAATCTGCAGACGGCGACACATTCTGCGCAGCCGATACATTTCTCTTGGTCGATGTGCGATTTGAGGTCGCTGAGGGTGATTGCGCCGGCGGGGCAGTGTTTGAAACATTCGCCGCAGCCGGTGCAATCGTCGCTGACACTGGGCTGGAGGGCTGAGTGCTGCCTCATTTTGCCTTTTCTGCTGGCGCAGCCCATCCCGAGGGTTTTTATCGTGGCGCCGGCACAGGTGGCGACGTGGCCGGTGAAGTGGGCAATCGAGAGGATTGACTGACACCTGACGATGTCGGAGGCGATAAAAACTTCCTTGTTAAGCTCAGCGTTGATTTCCACGGCTGTTTCGGCTGTTCCGAACAGCCCATCGGGCGAGATGAAGGGTATGCCGAGACCTGCGACGTCGAAGCCGTGTTTGGAGGCCAGGACGGCGTGGTCGATGGCATTTTGTCTTTTGCCGGCGTAAAGGGTGCTGGTGTCGGTCAGGAACGGTTTTGTTTTGAGGGCGAGCAATTCTTCGATAAGCCCTTTGATACAGGGCGCTGGGATAAAAGTATTGTTACCATTTTCGCCGACGTGGATTTTGACGGCGGTGAAGTCGTTTTCCTTGAAGCACCTTGCGAAGCCGGCGACCTTAAAGAGTTTGCGGGCCTTTTCGGAAACCGCCTTTTCTCCTTCGCTGATGGAGCCATTAATGAAATATACTTTTGAAGCCATAGAAAGTTATTACACTCACTGAAAGAGCATTACTTGTCGTTTCACAGCATCCATAGTCTGTTGAAACACTATGAGCATTATATAGTTTTTCTTTTTGGTGACAAGAGATAGCGATAAGAGATGTCAGGGCGGCTAATGCTCTATTACACCTGATTTGGCGAATTGTCATCCTGAGCGAAGCGAAGGATATGGCCTGCGTAAGCGAGATTCTTCGGCTGCGCCTCAGACGCTGTCCTGAACGCAGTGAAGGAATGACACCCATCATTTGACGAGTAACAGAGCACTACTGCACTACTGTAGCAGGTGGCTAAGCAAGATTTTAGAGCCGATGGCGATGAGGATGATGCCGCCGATGGCTTCGGCTTTGTTTTCAAAGAAATGGCCGAATTTTTGGCCGACGAATACGCCCAGGTACGAGAGGGTGAAGGTTACAAGACCAATGATTATGACGGCGGCGGCGATGGAGGTCGTAATAAGCGAAAGTGTGATACCGATTGCCAGGGCGTCGATACTTGTTGCGATGGACAGAATCAGCAGGACAAAGATGTTAGATAGGGCGATATTTTTGGTGGCCGATTTTATTTTGAATGATTCGTAAATCATTTTGCCGCCGACACCGATTAGGAGTCCGAATGCCACCCAGTGGTCGTAGTTTGTGATGTATTTTTTCAGGGTAAGCCCTGCGAGAGAGCCGACAAGCGGCATAAGGAGCTGGAAGCCGCCAAAGAAAAGGGCCATTCGCAAGATGTGTTTGACGTGTAATTGTTTGGAGGCGCTGCCGCTTACGATAGCGACTGCGAAGGTGTCCATTGCCAGGCCGACGGCGATTACTATTATTGTGATTAGATGCATAGCTATTCGAGCCAATTTTTATTGGGTTTTTATTATATCATCGGTGGTAAGGTCTTCAGCAATTTTCTGGCCTGGGCGGACGATTAAAAATTCGCTGTGATTCCACTGGCCATCGACGAGCCGCCGCATAAGGCCCGGGTCACCTACCAGCTCATCATAGTTCCAGCCGAGGAATTTGGCGGCCTGTTTAGTGAATTCTTTGTATTGCTCGCAGTCAACAAGACCCCAATCGACGTAGGCCGCCCAGTTGTATTCCTTTATCCACTTTTGCTCGACTTCCATCAGGTATTGGGCGTTGTCATCGCCGTATTTTTCTTTATATTCTTTGAGCAGTTGCTCGTAGCGCTGCCGGCTGGGCTGTTTGCCGGATTCTATCCAGCCGGGGCTATACCAATAGACGCCGCGGTGGGAATCGAAATATTCTTTGTATCTTTCTTTTGAGCCGAGCAGGAGCGTGATGCAATCGTGGCCGCGGGGGACGACTATGGGGATTGTTGCGAACAGGCCGAGGATGCCGTTGCTGCAAAGACCATAGCTGAGAAGGGAGGCATCATAAGGTCGGCCCTGGATGTCACAGGTTCGCTCGAGGGCTTTCTGGACTTCGCTGCGGAGCTTATCCGGCTGGTCGTGTAGGCCCTGCTCCATCAGGACGACATCGACTATGTTTTTTGAGCGGGCAGCGCAGAAGTATGCTTCGCGCTGCATCACCTTACAGACTATAAATTGAAATCGCTGCGGCTTAGGTGGGAGTTGCGAAATTGTTTTATCGGCTGGGTTATCAGGAGGGAGATTCGGCATATTGCTCTGGCTTTCTATTGATTCTGGAGGACCTCAATCATAGCAGCGATGTTTTCCGGCTTTGCGTCGGCTGGTATATCGTGGGAGGGCGAGGCGATGTAGCCGCCGTTTTTACCGACGATGTCGATTAGTTTTTTGACCTCGTCTCTGACCTGGGCCGGCGTGCCGAAGGGGAGGGTTCGCTGGATGCTTATGCCACCATAAAAGCCCATTTTGCCGCCGTATCGGGCCTTCATCTCGAAGACGTCCATAACTTCGGGCTGGAATGGATTGAATATGTCCAGCCCACATTCGATAAGGTCTGGGAAGATTTCGTCAACCTTGCCGCAGCAGTGAAGCATAACAAATTTGCCTTTCGACTTGACCCGTTGGCACATTTGCTTGAAGCGAGGTTTAATAAACTCCCGCCATAGGGCAGGGCCCATCAATAGTCCCCGCTGGCACCCCCAATCGTCTCCGAACCTGAAGATGTCGATGTCGCGGGAGCAGGCGTTTTCGATGATTGTAAGGTTGAATTGGAGGATTCTGTCGAGCAGTGTGTTGACAAAATCTTTGTCGGCTGCCATAGCCATAAGGACATTTTCCATACCGGCCAGCGTCCAGGCCCGTTCGAATAGTGAAAAGCCGAGCGAGACCAGAAAGACGCCGTCTTCGGTTGTTGTAACGGTTTCGTCAATAATGTTATATCTTGCGGGGCCTGTTGCATCGGGGAATCTGAAGACCCTCACGTTGTCGGGTGAGACTAATCTATTGCAGACTACGCCGATGTCTTTGTCGATTCTGCGGTCCCAGAGGACGCCGAACTCGTCTTTGAAGATATTGGATTTTACTTCCACAAAGCGCTCGTGCTCCTGGTAGGGTCTTATCCAGGTAAAGCAGTTGCCCAGCTTGGAGACGAAATCGGGGTCGCCATAATATTGGGCCATTTTTGCGTGGGCCTTTTGAGTGAAGCGTATATCGTAGGGGACCTTGTCCGGCTGTTTGTGGTTGAGGGCGGCCAAGACGCACTGACGGTTATTCATAGATTATCCTTTTGTCCTGATGGTCGTGTATCCTTATGGTGTGCAGAGCTTGCAGGGTCTTTTGCCGGCATTTATCGCCTCTTGCCGAGTTTTATAGGCGACCAGGTTTTCGGGAGAGATTCTTTTGGCTGAACGGCAGGTTGGCGTGTGGAAGACGTCGCTATTTTTAGAGGCGACATATTGATAGTCCCCTACAGTTTTTCTGACGGGCTGTTGTAAGGACTTTGTTGTCGCCGGAATCTGAACAATAGTCGCATCATTAGCATCGGGCAAGATATGGGCTGTTTGGCTGGCTGTGCGATAGGCCAGGATGAAGGTATCCACCTGTGATAGGGCTGCTTTAGTTACCTTGCTGCGTATATCTTTAAGCTGACCTATTTGCATCAGCGGCCCCGCTGTCCAGACATTGGCCTTGAAAAGTAGGTTACTTTGTCCATCCAGACGAGCTGCTCGCGACAACGAGGTCTGAATACGAAATACACACTGCTGCAAATTGCCAAGGTAAAGCGTTTCTATGGAAATCCTAAGGTCCGGACTTATGTCCGATTTAAGGGTCACCCTTCCCTTGGACGCAAGGACTTTGATTCCGGCTTTTTCGAGTGTTTGCTCAACTTCGGTCTTCAGGACTTTGCTGTCCAGGCCAATTCTGTTTGGCTCTTGGTCTTGTGTTGTAATAACAACGGCTAATGGCTCAATGCCCACCAGAGCCGGATTGGGCGGGGCAATCAAAATCGGCTCATCGGGATTAGGCGACTCTATCTGGGCCAAAGCGGCAACGCATAAAATGCCGCAGACAACGCCTAAAATAAGATTACATTTTTTGGGTTTCATATCTTCCCTCGCTTTCTACAATTGCAATTTACTTTGCGCCTAATGCCTTATTTACGGCATCCTTCATTTTTGCCAGGCCGGTTTTGGCTACCGCCAGCGGGTCTTGATTCCAATATGTTGGGTTGAACAATTCGAGCGATAGGATGGTGCTGCCTCCATTATTGTTCAGGTCGTGGATGATTTGTGTCAGAGGTGCGATGCCATCGCCGGGAAAGATGCGGTCGCGGTCGGTTATCTTCTCCCGCGGCGGGTCGGCGGGGTAATCATTCAAATGAAAGACCTGGATGGCGTGAGCGCTTAGCTGTTTTAGGCCGGTGAAGTCCGAGCCGCCTTTATAAATGTGAAAGACATCGGGCAGCATGCACGCCTTCGGATGGCCGCTCTCGATTACCACAAACATTGCCTCGCCCAACCGGTGCAGATTCTTTGAAGAACCCCAGATTTCAATTTGCGGGACGACGCCAAATTGTTCGCCAATTTCTAAAAGTATTCTATACCGCTCGGCTGCTTTGAGAAGGTCAAGACCTTCTTTATCGGTGGCGCCTGCCGGAGGAGCAGCGATGCGTTTGCCGCCAATCTTGGAAAGAAGCTCCATCTCGCGTTTGACTTGCTCCAGACCCTTTGCTCGTTCGGTGTCGTCATCAACAATCCAGTGAAAGAAGCTGATTGCACTTTCGACCGTCAGGTTGAGGTCGGCGATGCGCTTGCGAATTTCATTGAGATTACCGCCTGCCTGGACGAATTCATTGATTTTGCCGACCCAGGGTTCAATGGAGTCATAGCCGGCCTGAGCGGCGATTTCAATTTCTTTGTCTAATGGTAGTTTTTGTCCGCGAATGGTGCTGGTGTTGAAACAATAGCTAAATTGTGACGTCGGTTTGGATGGCGCCCGACCTTCGGCAGCGAAGGTGGTATCGTTTGTGGTTATAACGGCGCCCATTGCAGCGCCAGCAGCAGAGAGAAGGCGGCGTCGTGAGAGGTGGTTATCGTTCATAATCGTCTCCTGATTGTCATTCGATTTTAGAGGCATTATGCAATGAGTGCGAAGGCGTCGGCGACGTTCATAGCTTCTTTGATGCCCAGGGCTTTGGCCTTTGCATTTATTTTTGTAATCTTGCGGTCGGGAAAACGCTCCAGCGTGCCTATGGGATTGGCCGGCGTGCTTTCCACCAACGCCGCCGCAACTCCATATCGCTCACAGGCATCTACATCAATTGCAGGACAGGCAAGAAAGCCCTTTGTGCCGGCGACCAGCAGGACGTTAAATCCGGACCATTTGACCTGAATGCCCTCGACATAACCTTTTGGCGTCTGGTAGGTTTTGGTGTGCACTTCCATTATGATTTCCCTTGATTACGTGCGTTTGCAAAATGGAAATCCGGCTATAGAACAGCACGGTTACATTAGATTGGCTCACCAAGTATGGCCCGGATTTCCTTAAATTTTTCGTCGAGAAGCTCTTTGGTTTTGGCTTCTACGTTAAGCCGCAGCAGCGGCTCGGTGTTGCTCGGTCGGCAGTTGAACCACCAGTCTTTGTATCCGACGGTGATGCCATCGAGATGGTCGAGCTGGCCGTCGCCGTATCTTTTTGCAAGCTCATCCATTTTTGCCTGTTTGTCTTCGGTCTGGAAGTTGACCTCGCCGCTGCTATGGTATCTTCGCAATGGCTTAATTAGCTCACTTATTGGCGCTCCGGCTTCGCGGACAATGTTGATTATGTGGACAAGCGTGATAAAGCCGGAGTCGGCGCAGAAATTATCACGGTAGTAAAAGTGACCGGAAAGCTCGCCGCCGAAGACGGCGTGCGAGTCGCGCATAGCTTTTTTCATAAAGGCGTGGCCGACTCGTTCTCTGCGAGGTGTGCCGCCATTTTTTATGATTTCTTCGGCGACGACGCGGCTGCTGCGTAAGTCATAAACGACCGCGGATTTCGGCTGCTTTTTTAGAAAATAGGGCACCATCAAGGCGGTGAGGAGGTCGCAGCCGATGGTTTCGCCTTCTTCATCGACCATTATAAGCCGGTCAGCATCACCGTCGAAGCAAACGCCGAAGCTGCATTTACTCTTTTTTACGGCTGCTTTGATATCAGCAAGATTTTGTTCAATCAGTGGATTCGGCTCGTGCTTGAAGGCGCCGGCGTGCTCGAAGTTGATAGCGACAATATTTATGTGCGCACATTCGGGAGGGCAGAAGATTGCAGGGAGCATTTTTCCTGCCATACCGTTTGAGGCATCAACAATGATTTTTAGTTTTCTCTTGCCGGGCGATAGGAACTTTAGGACGTGATTTCTGTATTCGGCTGTGAGGTCGCGTTTTTCGACTGAGCCGGTTGCCTTTCCTTTGGTGTGAAGCAGGGCCATTGCGATGTGTTTTATATCTTTGAGACCTGTGTCGGCGCCGACTGGTTTGGCGCCGAGGCCTGATATTTTGAAGCCGTTGTATTTGGCAGGGTTGTGCGAGGCGGTAACCTGGACGCCGCCGCTTGTGCCGAGGTGGTTGATTGCGAAATATATCTGGGGCGTGTCAATCATTCCCAGGTCGATGACGTTTGTGCCGGCGGCGTTCATCCCTTCTATGAGGGCGTTCGCGATGACTTCACTATGGGTTCGCATATCGCGGCCGACACACAGGGATTGGCTATTGGGCTGGCCTCGCTGGTAGCCACGGACCAGTGACGGCAGGAAACGTGCGGCGGCGCAGCCAATTTTCCAGGCGTCTTCAAGATTGAGCTGGTCGGGGTAAATGCCCCTTATGTCGTAGGCCTTAAATATTGCTGGGTCCATCCGGCGCACTCCGTTGTCTGTTAGGGCTAAAGTTTCGTGTCGGTCGTCTTAATCGGCACAGAGTCATTGTCGGGTTTGGTAAATAGTAATTGTTCTTCCGTGAAAAGTCAATAACTCAGATTTGCTGGTTGGTAAGGTAAATGGCATCAAAGAGATGCGTGTCCTAAGCATTAGAATTAGCTCTACTTAAACTAATGGGCGATACTGGATTCGAACCAGTGGCCTCACGGGTGTGATCCGTGCGCTCTAGCCAACTGAGCTAATCGCCCGCATAATATTTTAACTAACAACTATTATCTTATTAGTAACACCTTGTTTTGTCAAGTTTTGCGCTGTGCCACAATTTGACACTAATGCCACCAAAAGAGAATGAGTTTTCGGGCATCAAGAAATTGTCTCGGCTGCTACGAGATTGATGCGGCCGAGCTTGACCCCTTTCATACTTAGAATGTTCTCGCCGACTCTATTTATCTCGCCCACCTGGCCGCGCAGCACAATCACTTCCAGACAGTCGTGCCGGTCCAAATGAACGTGCAAAGAGGAGATTACGTGCAGAATGTGCGAATGTTGGAGGTCTATTAGTTTATCCGCCATCCTGGTAGCGTGATGGTCATAAACAATAAAGACCGCGGCAACCGCCCTGGCTTTTGGGTCGGCCAGGCGCTGCTCACTTAGCTGCCTGCGGACCAAGTCCCGTATCGCCTCGGAACGGCTCTGATAACCCTGTTTGGCAATAAGGTTATCAAAGGCAGAAAGTAACTTCAACTCCAACGAAACCCCTATGCGTTCGACCCTGCCCATAACTGCCCCTTTGGTGAAACGTTTTACCCCCTAAATACCATAACCATTTTGGATTCTTATATAGTATTAAAGAGTGTCTGATTTGACATTCCCGCGTAAAGCTTGCCCTGAGTGTAGATGAACGGGCTGGAATCCATAAAAAACGACCTTATAAAAGATTTTAACCAGAATCATTATCTAAAAACTTATTCAAGGTAGCTTAATACACCTGCATCGTATAAAAATTCGCTATTGCGCATAAAAGTAACAAACCTGTGCTACCCCATCAAACGAAAAATCCATAAATTTGAGACCTTACCTGTGGCGGATAAAATTGGCTTTGTTTGGGTTTGTTTTGAATAGTTCATAGTTCGTTGTTTATTGTTATTAGTCATTGTACATACTGCGGTTACAACCATTTTCGGCTTTTCGGAAATTGGGTTTGTTTTGCATAATTTGTTATTGGTGATTGGTAACTGGTAAATGGTAACTGGTTATTGGTAATTGACTGGGCCGGCTGGCCTGAGACCGTGCCCTACGGGGCGGTTGACGTTTACCTGCTGGTAAACTGTCGAGAATTTTAACATATTTTCAGGGAAAAATCAACGAAAATCAGCCACAAAAAAATCAGCCGCCCAAGAAAGCTTTCTTGACCTCAGTATTATGCAATAAATTTTGACAGGTGTCTTGTATTACAATCTCGCCGATACTGAACACATAAGCCCTGT
>CAZKOQ010000102.1:0-9645 GCA_964554425.1 uncultured Pirellulales bacterium
GTGACTTTGGAGATAGAATTATGCGAAAGAGAGACAAAATCTCTATTTTGATTGCATGCCTCTCTGTAATCCTATTTATGACAAGCGGCTGTGTCGCCTCAAACGAGACCCAGGTCCTCAGTCCGGATGGCAACGTGCAAATCAAAATTCTTCTGGACGAGGGGCAGCTAAAATACGCAGTAACATTTAGAAACAAGGCGGTGATTGAATCATCGCCGCTGGTGTTCACTGCGGACGGCGTCGAGCTTTCCGAAGGCGTGGATGTTGGCGGGGTGGAGCGGTATCAGGTGAAAGAGACCTACCCGTGGCGCGGCGTTCATTCCCAGGCAGTCAATAACTGTAACGGTGCAAAGATTTCCCTAAAGCATACCAAAAGCGGTATCACTTACACTTTAGAAGCTCGGTCATTCAATGACGGTGTGGCATTCCGATATATTAGTGCGGGCAATGACACCCCGAGGGTGCCGGACGAGGCCACTATGTTTATCATTCCAGCCGGAAGCATTGTTTGGCATCACGACCTTGAAGGCCACTACGAAAGTGTGCACGATAAGAATGATGTCTCCGACGTCCAGGCCGGTGCGTGGGTCGCGCCGCCTATGACATTCAAGCTGCCGGGCGGGACCGGCTATGGCTCTATTACCGAGGCGGCGCTGGTGAACTACAGCGGTATGGCCCTACAGGCAGATGGGAAACGCGGCTTCCAATTGGCTCTCGGCCACAAGCACCCGATTTCCTACCCATACAGATTGCGATACAAAAACGAGATAGAGCGTGTGTCCAAACCGGCTTCTATTTTAGGAACGATTACTTCGCCCTGGAGAGTAGTAATGGTCGGCGCTGACCTGAATGCGCTGGTGAACAGCGACATCGTTGCTAATCTTTGTCCGCCTGCCGACCCAAATCTTTTCCCCAATGGGATAAACACCGAATGGGTCAAGCCGGGCCGAGCGGTGTGGCGTTATCTGGACGGCGGAGGAAGCTCGTTGGAAGAAATGAAAGAGTTTTCCCGCCTGGCGGGCGAACTGGGTTTCGAATACCACGTTTTAGAGGGCTTCTGGTCGAGGTGGAGCGACGAGCAGATAAAGGAGCTGGTGGATTATTCGCGCAAGCAGGGAGTTGGGCTGTGGTTTTGGAAACACTCAAATCAGCTTCGCACGCCTGAAGCTCGCGAGACATTCTTTAAGAAGCTGCAGCAGCTCGGCGTGGTCGGGGCCAAGATAGACTTCTTCGACCACGAGCATAAGGACGTTATTGACCACTACACGGCGTTGCTAAAAGAGGCCGCCAAATACAAGGTGATGGTCAACTTTCACGGCGCAAATAAGCCGACCGGCGAGCCGCGGACCTGGCCGAACGAGCTGGTTCGTGAGGGTATAAGAGGTATGGAGGCGAGCCGGCTCAAGGAGCGAGCTAAGCACGATGCGACCCTGCCCTTCACGCGGTATCTTGCCGGCCACGCCGATTACACGCCGGTTCACTTCGGTGCGCGTCGGGCCGATACAACCTGGGCGCATCAGATCTCCACAGCCGCAGTTTTTACCGCACCTTTGCTCACTTATGGCGCGCAGCCCGCGAACATCCTGAAAAACCCCGGCGTCGAGATGATGAAAAGCATCCCTGCCGTCTGGGATGAAACTATCGTTCTGCCTGTTTCCGAGATAGGAGAGCTTGCCGCATTTGCGCGGCGGAGCGGCCAGACGTGGTTTTTAGCCATCCTGAATGGCCCGGCAGCAAAAACTATAAACATCCCCCTGTCGTTCCTGGGTAAAGGTGATTACCGCGCGATGCTTATTCGGGACAACAAGAATGATGTCGCTGCGGTGGAAGTAGAGAACACAACGCTGAAAGGCGTCGATTCGCTTACGGTCGAGATGCTTGCCGGCGGCGGCTTCATCGCCCGCTTCTCGAAGCAATGAGAACGGCAGGGAGTTTTCGTCCACTTTTAATGGCCGCAATGGCATTTCCCGAAAAGCGCAATCCGCCAAGTCATCTTGGCGGGCTGATGGATTAAGATTCGCTGTAGCAATGGAGTTCTGAATAAAAATGGCACGTTTTAATCGTTTATCTGGAGTGCGGTGTCTTTTTCTCTCTGTTTTTGTTGCATGCTTTATCATTTCCGGCTTTGCCGCGAATAAACAGCACAGGGCCGTCTGGATGAAGGATGCCCGCTGGGGCGTGATGAATCATTATCTGGCAGACTGGATTGCCCGCCGCGAGAAAATGACAATGTCTGCCGAGGAATGGAATAACCTCATCGACCGTTTTGATGTGGAGGGATTGGCAAAGCAGATAGAATCAGTCAAAGCGGGCTATTACATTATTACCATAGGTCAAAACTCCGGCTACTATCTTTCCCCCAACACAACTTATGATAAATTTGTAGGAATTCAACCGAGCAAGTGTTCAAGGCGGGATTTGGTGGCGGATTTGTCTGTAGCGCTGCACAAGCGAGGCATTAAGCTGATGGTGTATCTGCCGGCCGGGGCGCCGGCAGGCGACCGCACCGCCCGCGAGGCGCTCCTATGGGAGAACGGCCCATACCCAAACAAGGAATTTCAGCTCAAGTGGGAACAGATTATTCGTGATTGGTCCACCCGCTGGGGTAAGAAGGTCGCCGGCTGGTGGTTTGACGGCTGTTACTGGCCAAACGCGATGTATCGCTCTGAAGAGCCACCCAACTTTGCAAGTTTCGCCGCTGCAGCGAGGGCAGGCAATCCCGACAGCATAATCGCCTTCAATCCCGGCGTGGTGCCTCGAATCATTTCCGTCACTCCTTACGAAGACTATACCGCCGGTGAGATAAATGACCCGAACCGCGTGGAGATACGGCGGGAAGTAGATGGAAAAATCGACGGTGCCCAGGTTCATATATTGAGCTTTCTTGGCGAAAGGTGGGGTATGGGCTCACCGAGATTTTCCGAGGAGCAAGTGGTTAAGTTCAGCCGCAGGATTACTGACACCGGCGGAGTAATCACCTGGGATGTGCCGATTCAAAAAAGCGGTTTGATTTCCCAGCCGTTCATCGAACAGTTGACCGCCGTCGGTGAAGCAATCGGTCGTCACTAAGCCGCGAATTGAACTTATTTGAAAAAGGAAAGCGCTATGTCAAGAATATCGCTTGAAAAAAATGTCCTTGTGGTCATTGCGTTATTTTCAGGGACCGCTGCCTGTGCGGCAAACAGCTTGTTGGAAGTGGATTACAAGGGTCTTGTTTCACGTGCGGACCTGACCTACGACAAGCCCGTTACAAGAAGCGAAGAGGGTATGCCGCTCGGCAATGGGCGAATGGGGAGCATGGTCTGGACTACTCCCACGGCGCTAAAATTCCAGATAAACCGCGTGGACGTGTTCGCGGAGAACTGCGAAACAAATAGTTTTCCCGTCCGCGATAGCGATTACGGCAGCGGCTGCGGTTATGTGGACATCGATTTTGCGGACTTCGGTGATGATGTATTCGAGGGCAATGCGTTCCGGCAGCGCCTTTTGATTTACGACGGGCTGATGACGGCACAGGGCCAAGGCGTTACAGCTCGCGTTCTGGCTTGGCCGCCCCGCGATGTTATGGCCATTGAAGTCGAAGATGCCCGGCGGAAGCCCCAGCCCATCAATATCGACCTGCGAATGTTGCGATATATAATCCAATATCACGACCGACGCAATTGGGAGCTGACAAAGAACCATCAAGTGATGGTGCGGACGGCCAGCCATACAGCCACATCCACCCTGGACATTCGTGATGGTCGTATCCTCCTCACTCAGCAGTTTCGTGAGGGAGATTACTATGATGGCTCCGCGGTCGCTATCGCCGTGGTTGGTCGACCGTCAAAGGCGAAATATGCAAACGACTCGACCGTTTGTCTCTCGGTTGCGCCGGGAAAGGGGCGTTTCACTATCCTTATTGGCAGCGCCGCCAGCTTTAATTCAGACGATGACGTGGCCGCACTGGCGATGAAGGAGCTGGATGCTGCGGCAGCCAAGGGCTTTGACGCCCTGCAAGCGGACACCGCGGCCTGGTGGCACGACTTTTGGTCGAAGGGATTCGTATATATGCACAGCGCCGATGGACAGGCCGACTTTGTAGAGCAAAACTACACATATTTCCTTTATCTGATGGGCGCCAGCTCACGCGGTGATTACCCACCGCGCTTCGGCGGACTGCTCTGGGCCGCTAACGGTGATATGCGTCGGTGGGGTTCTCAATACTGGTGGGCCAACACCAGCGCCTACTATAGCAACCTGATGCCGTCAAACCGCCTGGAGCTGATGGACCCGATGTTCTCGTTATATACAAAGATGTCCGACTCCTGCACCCGAGCAGCGGTGCAGCAGTGGGATAGCAAGGGTATCTGGATTCCCGAAACGGTATGGTTTGATGGCCAAGAAAATCTGCCAGATGATATTGCCGGCGAAATGCGAGACCTTTACCTTATGCGAAAACCCTGGGAACAGCGGTCGCAGCGCTTCAGCCAGTTTGCCGAGACCAAGCAGCCCCACAACTCTCGCTGGAACTGGAAGGCCGGCGGCAAGTGGATAGACGGCAAATTAGTCTATGGGGACAAGGGCAGAGGGCCTTATGGACACACAACCCATATTCTCGGCGCCGGCGCAAGAATTGCTGAACTATACTGGCAGCGTTACGAGTTCACAATGGACGAAGCCTGGCTGCGCGAGCGTGCGTATCCTATGCTCAAGGGCGCAGCGGAGTTCTACCGCAACTTCCCCAACCTCAAAAAGGGCGAAGACGGCAAATACCACATTCATCACGTCAACAGCGGCGAGGGAGGATGGAATTCGTCCGACACATCCTACGAAGTCTCCTGTATGCACTTAATCTTTCCGCTGGCGATTCGCTCATCGGAGATTCTGGGCGTGGATTCCGACCTGCGGCTGCTCTGGCAGGAAATCAAGGACAACCTTGTCCAGATGCCCAGCCGGCAGCGCCGAGGTTCCGGCGCCTATGGCGCCTTCGTCTATGGCGGCCCAGGGGAAATTGAACCTATCGGGTCAGAGCCGGAACTTAAAAGACGATTCCTCGGCTTCAACCGGCTTGGGAGTTTTATAGATACATCAGGTATCGGCGGAGCACAGATTTTTCGCAATCGGCTGCGCCTGCGCGAAGGACCAGGAGCTATTGATGCCGAACATATCGGCGGATTAACCTCGGGTATCCATGAGACGATGCTGTCAAGCACTCCCGAAGTGGAAGGCGGCGAGCCGGTACTGCAGATATTTAATTCCTGGCCCAAGGAATGGGATGCAGCATTCACGCTTCTGGCCCGCGGGGCATTTCTGGTCAGCTCCTCGATAGAAAAAGGGCAGATCGATTTTGTTGAAATCAAGTCCCAGGTCGGCGGCGAGTGCCGTTTGCGCAATCCCTGGCCTGAAAAAACTGTAACGCTCTATCGCAAGGGCAATAAAGATGAGGACCTCTCCGGTTCGCCGCTGAAGTTCCCGACAGCGCAAGGCGAGACCCTGATTGTTGTTCCTCAAGGTTCTAAGCCCAGCCGAAAGAAGTTCCAGGCGTTCTAAATACAAAACAGGTCGATTCGAGAGCGAAAGCTGTTGAAATCTGAAAGAAATTTTGGTATCATTATGTTGTCAAGTTTGCAGGTGTGCCCCGTTTAGAGATTTTATCTCTAACGGGGTGTGCTTAATTGCTGTTATTATGAGCAATACTTTGAATAAGACCGCGATATGGCGCTGGCGTAGATAAACACTGATGCTTGTCGGCGTGTTTTGCAAAAGGAATAAGCTGGATGAGAAGGGTGTCCCACATTGCAGTGATAAAGACTGGTAGGTGCGTTGCAGGCGCGATATTGGCAATCCTGGTTCTTGTCATTGCTGCATCTGCGCACGCGAAAGAAACAGGTGCACTGCTGCTGCAAGATGCACGCGAGCGGATACGCCAGCGGCTGGGAGTCAGGGATTTCGGATTGTGCGTTGTTAATCTGCCGGAGACGGAACTGCCGGAGTATTTGGCTGTCGCTGTTGAGCACAACGGCGTGACGGAAGTGATGCACTTATATAAACTATCTGTGCGCGGGCCGAATTTTAATGTGGTGGTGCAGGAATCCGGCGGCAGGATGACTCGTATCGAGCCGGGGCCGGTGCAGACATATCAAGGTTTTTTGGAGAGCGAACCAGAAAGCGCCGTGGGGGCGGTCCTGGCTGCGGATGGGTTGAGGGCTCATATTTTTCCTGCCCACAGGCAGGGCTGGCGTGTCGAGCCGTTAGAGAAATCCGAGGTGTCGGGACTTCTTGATGCACCAGTGGGAAAAGGACATCGGCTTCACGCGGTTCTCGACGATGAGGATGCTGAGCAGCCCGCTATTCTTTTCGACCACCCTCCCCTGCCGCCATCGAAGCCCGGTGAGCCGGAGTTAGCCACTTTTACCAGTTTCAACTCGTTCTCATCAGCAGGGATGGCCAGTGCCACGGCGCAAATCGCAGCGACAGCAGGGTCGGTAGGTTCGTTTGCGCCTTATGGCTGTGATGTGATGCGAGCCGAAATTGGCTTTGACGTTGACTATGTGTTCTATTCATCCACCGGCGGCTCGAATCCAGGCACCGTGCTGACATTGCACGAGCAGCTTGTAAACAACGATATCAACACGCGGTTTATCCGTGACACCCTGATAGAACACGTCATCGGCAAGGTCATTATTCGAACCGACCCTGCGACAGACCCCTATGCCAACACACCCGATATGGGAGTGCAGTTGACCACACTGAGGAACATCTGGAACGCCCTGCCGCCGGCTGAAAATACACACGACCTGGCCCAGCTTACGACAGGCCAGACGACTAATTACGGAGGTCTGGCCTGGGTAACGGTCGTATGTTCGAGCTACCGCTATTCCGTTGCTACAAGAGCTTTTGGGGCGGATTTTTGGGCTGGCGCCTCGCGCCACGAAATCGCCCATAACTGGGGACTGGGGCACGGTCACAGGGGTTGTCCCGAACGCGAGGTGGGCATAATGTGCGGGGACAGCTCGCGGATGCACGTGCTTGAGGTTGACACGGTTATTGCGCACCGTAATTCGCGGACTTGTCTGGTCAATATAGGACCATATCCGCTGCCGGTGGCACCGTATGCAGGGATGGACAAAGTATATGTTGTAAATGGCAGCTCTCCTGTCGTTATCGACGTCCTGGCCAACGACCACGATGCGAACTGTGACGTGCTGACAATTGATAGTTTTAATACGCTCTCCGAATTAGGCGGCACGATAGCGCGCTCGGTCGGCACAGGACCCGACGGGCGAGACCAACTCGTTTATACGCCGCCTGCGAACGACTTCGGAGTGGACTGGTTCTCTTACACAATTTCGGACCAAACAGGTCTTAAATCAGCAGGCAACATCAAGGTCATCGTAAAACTACCGGAGACGTTGCACGGTTACTGGCGGCTGGATGAAACGAGCGGGTCCGTTGCAAATGACTCGAGCGGAAATGGATTTAACGGTGCGCTCGCTGGCGGCTTAACATTCGAGGCAGGCACAGTTGCTGGACGGTTCGGCGGGGCTCTGAGCTTTGACGGCATCGACGACTATATTGAGATTCCCGCTATCGACCTGGGTAGCAACACGGTAACAATCACAGCGTGGATTAAACGCAATGGCGACCAGGAGGACTGGAGCGGGATTGTCTTCAGCCGGGACGAATCGACCGTCGCCGGATTGAATTTCGGGACGGAGAACGAGCTTCGTTATCATTGGAACAACGACAACTACAATTGGAATTCTGGCCTTGTCGTTCCGGATAATCAATGGACATTCGTTGCTCTGGTGACTGAGCCGGATAAGGCCACTATTTACGCGCCGAATGCACGGGGCTTTCTTCAGGCCGCGACGCACTGGGCTATCCACAACGTGGAGAAGTTTGACGGAAAAATCTGGATAGGACGAGATACAGCCAGCGGGCACAGGTATTTCAGAGGCGCGATAGACGATGTCAGGATTTACAACCACGCTCTCGGCCAGGGAGCGATTCAGGCAATCTTCCTCGGCAGGCGGGCAGACAACCCCCGGCCTTTCGATTCGCAGACGGAGGTCCCACAGCGAGCAAAGCTGACCTGGGTCGGAGCCACTGCTGCCACAGACCACGATGTTTACTTCGGCACGAGCTACCAGGCCGTCACAAATGCTACGACAGCATCTCCAGAATACAAGGCACGGCTGGCTGACAGCACGTTCCAGCCGAATATGAACAAGGACACCGAGTACTTCTGGAGGGTGGATGAGGTCGTGGGTGGCTCGGCAGTTATGGGCAATGTCTGGCGTTTTACGACAGGCCGGATACCAGGGATGGTATCGCGCGAAGTGTGGACGGGCATCGGCGGTTCGACTGTAAGGGACCTGACATCTCTCAGGTGGTATCCGGGCTCACCCAACATTCGTGAAGAGTTGACGAGCTTTGAGGGTCCGGTCAATTGGGGCGACTATTACGGAACACGCATCCACGGGTTTTTGACACCCACACAAACCGGTAGCTATACATTCTGGATAGCAAGCGACGACAATAGCGAGCTGTGGCTCAGCACCGACTCCAATCCGGCGAACGTTCACAAGCTCGCCGAAGTAAAGGACTCGACCAATTCGCGGCAGTGGAACAAATATCCCGAGCAACAATCGGCACCGGTTCTCCTGATGGAGGGCCAGACATACTACATCAGAGCCCTCCAGAAAGAAGCATCTGGCGAGGACAATATCGCCGTCGCCTGGGAAGGCGCAGGACTGGGACGGCAGGTCATATCCGGCAAGTATTTGTCCCCTTATGACGCGGCGGCTCCACTGCCGAATCCAATGACCTGGGCGGTTGAGCCGCATCCAACAGGCACAAGCTCAATTTCGATGACGGCGGCAACCGGCTCAGACCCAGGCGGCGTCGAATACCGATTCGTCTGCATCTCAGGCGGCGGACACGATAGCAACTGGCAAATCAGCCCAAAATATGAAGACACCTTGCTATCGCCAAACACGCTCTATACTTATATTGTTACGGCTCGGGACCAGAGCCCATTCCAGAACACGACATTTCCGTCACAGCCGCAGTCAGCAAGGACGTTTTTGTTGGCCGACCGTGAGCCGGATGGAGATGTGGACTTTTTTGATTACAGCGGCCTTGCATCAGCGTGGCTGAGCCGACCCGGAGATGAGCACTGGAACGCCATCTTTGACATCAGCCAGCCGCCGGATGAGGTGATTGACTACAAAGACCTCGGCGTATTTGCGGAGCACTGGCTGGAAAAGGCCTCTCAATAAGCCCAAAGTTGGTTGCCGTGCACATTGTAGAAAACCAGCCAGCAGCGAGCACCAGCTTGTTGGAACTTCTTCTACTCCCCCATGGTAATCGGCATGTAAAACAGCCACGGGTCGGCATCCAAATCAGCCAAACCCAAGTTACATAATAAGCCTCCATCCGGAGGCACGCAAGCACAATTCTACTTGTTCTTCAATTTACCCTTCTGTACGGACTGTTTGAACCTATAGCTTTCGCCGTTCATCTCGAAAATATGACAATGGTGCGTCAGGCGGTCCAGCAACGCAGCGGTCATTCTCTCTCCCTGAAAGACCTGCGCCCATTCGCTAACCCAAATTCCGCAGTTTGATGAAAAGAAAAAATTTTTGGTGCCTTCCCGCC
>CAZKOQ010000103.1:0-9590 GCA_964554425.1 uncultured Pirellulales bacterium
ATCAGCCATTCATTATTCGTAAGCTCAAACAGCACGGACTTGCCGATACAATCAAGAGCGCCAAAAGGATGATAGAACGGCATGATGAACGGGTCTGGGATGTTCTCGAAGAGGTAATTCATCAGCATCCCGTTTTGCTCAACCGTGCCCCAACTCTCCATCGAATGGGTGTTCAGGCCTTTGAGCCGGTGCTTGTCGAAGGCAACGCCATCATGCTTCACCCGTTATCCTGCAGGGGTTTCAACGCCGACTTTGACGGCGACCAGATGGCTGTGCATTTGCCGCTCTCTATTGAGGCGCAGGCAGAAACCCACATTTTGATGATGACCACCTCCAATATTTTCTCGCCCGCCAACGGCTCTCCAATGGTTGGGCCGTCGCAGGATATGGTGATGGGCAACTATTATTTAACATACGCCGACCCTCGTGAGTGGGCTGAAAGCCAGAAGACCGGTAAGGTTATGACCTTCAGGGATACATACGAGGCGCTGATGGCCTACGAGCTGGGGAAGATTGGCCTTCACGAGAGAATCAAGCTTAGGGTCCCCCGTGCGGCACGCACGGAGGCCCGCGGGTCGGACCGACAGCGGCAATCCGCCGGGCACCAGCTTATTGAGACAACGGTTGGCCGGTGCATATTCAATGATATACTGCCAAAAGGCATGCCTTTTTACAATGATACAATGGTTCAGAAGAAATTGAGTCAGGTAATAAGTGATTGTTATGAATCTGCCGGCTCGGCTGCGACAATAGATTTGCTTGATAGAATAAAAGATCTCGGCTTCAAATATGCTACGCTGGCGGGCTTAAGCTTTGGTCTAACGGATTTGAAGATACCTCCGAAGAAGCCAGAGATTATTGAAGATACGGAGAAGAAAGTTACCAGAATCAACAAAAACTATCATGAAGGCGTCCTGACCGACCGTGAGAGGTATAACCAGGTTATAGATGCGTGGACAAATGCGCGTGTGGCGGTAACTAACGAGATGATGCGTGGTTTCAAGGAAGATACCGATGAGAACGGCCGGCCCTATCTAAACCCGATATACCTGATGACCGACTCGGGCGCAAGAGGAAGTGTTGACCAGATTCAGCAGCTTGCAGGTATGCGGGCATTGATGGCTAAGCCCAGTGGGGAGATTATCGAGACGCCCATCAAATCGAATTTCCGCGAGGGCTTGACGGTGCTGGAATATTTCAGCTCCACGCACGGTGCTCGCAAGGGACTGGCTGATACCGCCCTGAAGACCGCCAATTCAGGTTATTTAACACGCAAGCTTATAGATGTTTCGCAAAATGTTGTCACTATTGAGCGTGACTGCGGGACGCTGCAGGGCATCACCAAAAGCACGATAAGCCGGGGTGAGCAGACGGATATTCCGCTTTCCGGGCTCATTATTGGAAGAACCGCAAGGGACAACATACGCAATCCGATGACCGATGAAATGATTGTTCGTGAGAACGAGGTCATAACGCCTGTGGTGGCGGCAAAGATAGAAGCCCTCGGCCTTGACGCCGTCAGAGTAAGGAGTCCCTTGACTTGTGACAGTCCGTTCGGAATTTGCGCAAAGTGCTATGGCTGGGATCTGAGCACCGGCCAGTTGGTGGAGGAAGGTTCGGCGGTCGGCATCATTGCGGCACAGTCCATCGGTGAGCCGGGCACTCAGTTGACGCTGCGAACGTTCCACACTGGCGGAGTGGCATCCAGGGCCATACTTGAGCGCGAGCAGATAGCCCCACAGCCGGGGACGGTCCGTTATCGTGATATCAATGCGGTTTCCTTGAAGAAAGCCGATGGCACAGTTGAAAGAATCGCGCTGAAGCGCAACGGCGAAATAGCCATTCTGGATGCAAAAGATAGAGAGCTTGATAGGTTCCGAGTGCCGTATGGCGCCACGGTGTTGATTGAAGATGGAGCGAAGGTCAAGGCAGGGACGGTATTATTCACCTGGGACCCGCACCGCACTCCGATATTAGCCGAGGTGCCTGGAGTAATCCGATTTGAAGACATCGTTGAAGGCGAGACAATCGGAATCGAAGAGGAGCGAAAAGGTCTGGCCACGCGGCCGGTTGTAATCGAGCATAAGGGCGATAAGCACCCGCAACTGGTCGTAGAAGACTCCAACGGGAAAATTCTTGACGTCCATTACCTGCCTGCGGGAGCCCGAATCGAGGTCGAGCAGCATCAGCAGGTGCAGGCAGGCCAGTTACTTGCCCATCAGCCCCGAGCTACCGGCGGCACCCAGGATATCACAGGGGGGCTACCCAGAGTTACCGAGGTATTCGAGGCGCGGAAGCCCAAAGACCCAGCGGCAATGGCCGAGATTAGCGGCCGGGTCGAGCTGCGAAGCGACAAACGCAAGGGCAAAATGACGATTATTATCCGCTCAGAGTCCGGTATGGAGAAGGAGCATCATGTCGCTCGTGACAGGCATTTGAACGTCCATACCGGCGATTTTGTTGAGGCCGGTGACGCCTTGACGGATGGTCCGCTGGTGCCCCACGATATCCTCCGAATTAAGGGCGAAGAGGCGCTGCAAAGATATCTTATCGCGGAAATACAGAACGTCTATCGCTCGCAGAACGTCAATATCAACGATAAGCACATCGAGATTATCTGTTGTCAGATGATGCGAAAGGTCGAGATTGAATCTGTCGGCGACAGCTCATTCTTGCCGGGTGAGGTCGCAGATAAATTTGCCTTTAGAAAAGAAAATGAAAGATTAACCAACAGTGTGAGGATTATCAGCCCCGGCGACGCATCCGAGTTAAAAACAGAACAAATCATCAACAAGAAGGAGCTGGCAAGTATAAACGAAAAGATAGAAATGCTCGGTGGGGCGCCGGCAAAATCCAGAAAAACGAAACCTGCCACCGCCAAGACATTGCTGTTGGGAATCACCAAGGCGTCACTGTGGTCTGAGAGCTTTATTGCAGCAGCCAGTTTCCAGGAGACCACCAAGGTCTTGACCGAAGCGTCTTTGGCCGGTAGGATGGATGAGCTTCACGGTTTGAAGGAGAACGTGATACTTGGCCACCTGATTCCGGCGGGCACGGCCTTTAAGCCGTATCTGCAAATGCGCGTCAAGCGCCTTGTGGAAGCTCCGCTGCCCAAAGAGTTTGTAGTCACAGAAGTCAGTGAGCAAAAAGAGGTGGAAGCTAAGGCCCAACAGGCCGTTAAGGAAGCGCTTGGTATTTAGAATTTTTGCCACGAAGGCGCGAAGACACAAAGTTTTTTTATCTATAATTTTTTTGTGACTTTGTGTCTTTGTGGCAACATAGGAGCAAAATTATGCCTACAATGAATCAGTTGGTCAGACGCCCGCGGGCGAGATCGAAGGGTAAAAAGCGAGTCTCTGATATCAGCGGCTCGCCTCAAAAGAGGGGCGTATGCCTTATCGTCCGGACTATGACGCCGAAGAAGCCGAACTCGGCGTTGCGAAAAATCGCGAGGGTCCGGCTGACTGACGGAAAGGAAATTACGGCCTACATACCCGGCGTTGACCACAATCTTCAGGAGCACAGCACAGTTTTAATACGCGGAGGCCGGGTTCGCGATCTTCCAGGTGTGCGGTATCATATCATTCGCGGCGTTCTCGACTGCGCCGGAGTCGCCAACCGTATGAGAGGCAGAAGTAAATACGGGGCAAAGAGGGGAAAATAGGTCTGTTATGTATGAACAACGAAATAAAGTTCTGATGAGGAACCCACAGGGTAAACAATAATGGCTAAGAAGAAACCAACTGCTTCAGATGAGCAGTTAAAGCCGGATCCCAAGTATGGCAGCAAGCTGGTTGCGAAGTTTATCAACTGCTTGATGTGGAAGGGCAAGAAGAATGTAGCCGAGCAGATTTTCTACGCTGCTTGCAGCATCGTAGCCGAGAAGGTCAATCCCGGCGGAGGCGGGTCCGACAAAACCGAGGGCGGAACGCCGCTCGAGCTGTTCGAGAAGGCGGTCAACAACGTAAAGCCGCTGATTGAAGTTCGCAGCAAACGTATCGGCGGGGCCAGTTATCAGGTGCCGATGCAGGTGAATCCCAAGCGTCAGCAGTCGTTGGCAATCCGCTGGATAATCGAGGCCGCCAGGGCCAAGACAGGAAAGCCGATGTCAGAGCGCCTGGCATCGGAATTGATAGATGCGTTCAATGGCCGCGGCGGAGCGATGACAACGCGGGAAAATATCCACAAGATGGCTGATGCAAACAAGGCGTTTGCTCACTTTGCGTGGTAATCCCCCGCATGCGACTACTCACCACTCATTACTCACCACTCACTACTCACTATTGGTTAATTGGTGAGTAGTTAATTGGTGAGTGGTTAATTGGTTAATAGTTCTCTAATGCCGAGTGATTTGGAAAAAATACGCAATATCGGAATCATAGCTCACATTGATGCGGGCAAGACCACCGTAACTGAGCGCATACTCTATTACACAGGCAAGACCTACAAAATGGGCGAGGTGCACGACGGCACTGCGGTGATGGATTACCTCGAAGAGGAGCAAAAAAGAGGTATTACTATCACCTCCGCTGCTACGAAATGCCCCTGGAAGGGTTACCAAATCAATCTTATTGATACGCCTGGGCACATTGATTTTACCGCTGAGGTCGAAAGGTCGCTTCGCGTTCTCGACGGAGCCGTAGTTGTGTTTGACGGCAGCGAAGGAGTTCAGGCCCAGAGCGAAACCGTGTGGAGGCAGGGACAAAAATACGGGCTGCCCTTTTTGTGCTTTGTGAACAAGATGGACAAGACCGCCGCCGATTTCGAGATGACCGTTGAGGACATCCGTGCAAAGCTGCCGGCCAATCCGATTTTGGTAGAGATTCCTATGGGCGCTGAGGATTCTTTCGCAGGCGTGATAGACCTGATTACTATGCAGGCGATTTTCTACCGTGCCGAGAAGCTTGGGGCCGTTTTCGAGGAAAAAGAAATTCCTGCACAGTTCCGACAGATTGCGCAGCAGCAAAGAAATCGAATGCTCGAGCTTGCAGCCGAGTTTGATGAGGAATTGATGGATGCCTACCTGCACGATAAACCCATATCCCCAGAGACCATTTACCGGGCGATTAGACGCGGGACATTAGCCGGCAAGATTCAGCCGGTGCTTGCCGGTTCGGCATTGAAGTATGTCGGCGTGCAGAAATTGCTTGACAGCGTCGCTGCGTATTTCCCTTCACCGTTGGATAAGCCGCCGGTTATTGGGCACAAACCGGGTGATGAAAAGCGAGAAATGCCGATTAAGTGCGACCGCGACGGCAGTTTTGCGGCTCTTGCATTTAAGGTCCTCTCCGATGCTCACGGCGACCTGACATTTTTGAGGATTTATCGGGGCACATTGAAGTCCGGCACCAGGGTCCTAAATGCCAATCGCAACAAACGCGAAAACATTACCAGAATATTTGAGATGCACGCCAACGAACGCAAGCTTCTTGACTTGGCCGGCGCAGGTGACATTGTTGCAGTGGTTGGCTTGAAGGAAACGCTCACCGGCGATACGCTCTGCGACCCGAAAAAGGCAGTCGCCCTGCCGACCATTACGTTTCCTCAGACAGTTATCAATATGTCCATCGAACCCAAGACCTCGGCGGAAAAACTGAAGCTCGCAGAGGCCCTTGCCTCACTCAGACGCGAGGACCCAACATTCGAATGTAAAGTAGATGCCGAAACAGGTCAGACCATCATAAGCGGGATGGGCGAACTGCATTTGGAGATACTTGAGCACAAACTTCTTAAAGAAAAAGGAGTCAATATCAGGGTCGGCAAACCGAGGGTTGCATATAAGGAAGCCATAACCAAATCGGCGCAGGCGGAAGGCAAGTTCATACGGCAGACAGGCGGACGAGGCCAGTATGGGCATGTGGTCTTGACAGTTGAGCCGCTGTTCACGGAGGACGGCCATTACAGCCGTAATACCCAATTTGTAAACCTTGCCCCTGGCGATGAGGTGCCCAAAACGTATATACGCGATGTCGAAAGGGGCTGCAAAGATGGTTTGTCAAGCGGCGCAGTGGCAGGGTATCCCGTTGTAGGAGTAACGGTTACGCTTATCGGCGGCTCGTTTCATCCCGTAGATTCGTCCGGCATAGCTTTTGAGCAGGCAGCTATGATTGCAGTAGAAAAAGCAGTTAAGGAGGCAGCGGCTGTTCTGCTTGAACCCATAATGCGGCTTCAGGTAGAAGTCCCGCAAACCTCTTTTGGAGTAGTCCAGGGCCATTTGCTTTCCAAAAGGGGAGTCATCACCGGCTGCCGGATGCATGGGAATATGCAGGTAATTGATGCCAAAGTTCCGTTGTCAGAGATGTTTGGGTATTCCAGCGATATTAGAAGCGCAACTGGCGGCAGGGGGATTTTTACTTTGGAGCCATTGAGCTACGAGAAAGTCCCTGAACAGGTCGCCAAAGAGATTAACCTGTAAGAATTTTATATTTTTTTATATCTGTATTAGAATTTTTATTGAAATTTTGTTTGACGCCTTATATATTAGGTGCTATATTTCAATGTTTTCAGCCGTAGCGAGCACTGTCACGGAGGACTGTGCGTAAATAGTTGGGCTGTGGCATATCCAGGTTTTGTTGCCAGGGATGGCTTATGTAGGGAACTCTTTTTTTTGACATAGGGGAACCCAAAGGCCGATAAAAAGGTCTTTGGCAGGTCTGAAAAAGGCCAATAACCCGAATCTCTAAGGAAGGCGATTTGGCCCTGATGACTGCAATGCAGGGGCAAACTCCTGCGAAAAGCGGTAATCAATAACTGAATCAACTGCCTTTCCTGCCAAAACAAATAAGATTACCTTGCAATCAGCGGTGAAAGAATACGCGTAAGGCGTATTTTTTACCTTGTTTCCGGCTTAGAAGGCCACCTATTACAGGACCTGAAAAGCAGGGAGCGTTAAGTGAGTTAAAGAATTCCGCGATTGCTTGGCTTTTGCAGATTAAATTAAGCTGGACGAAAGGCGTAGCGCAGAGACAAGTTATGACAGGTGAAGGTGAAAGAATAAGAATAAGAATGGAGGCATACGACCACAGGGCTCTCGACGCATCAGCTAAAGAGATAGTTGAGCATGCCCGAAAAACGAATGCCCGGGTCAGCGGCCCCGTCCCTTTGCCTACTCGCATTGAAAGATACACGGTTCTGCGAAGTCCGCATATTGACAAAAAGTCGCGTGAGCAGTTTGAGCTGCGGACACACAAGCGTTTGATAGACATCTATGAGGCGAACCCTCGGACTGTTGAAGTGTTAAACAGGTTGGTGGTGCCGGCCGGTGTCTTTGTGAGGATTAAGGCCTGATACAATCGGATGATGATAGGTAAAAAGGCGCCGACTATTGAGGAGCAAATTTGATGGCAGTGTTGTTAGGAAAGAAAATTGGAATGACTCAGGTCTATAACCAGGCGGGAAAACTGCTGCCTGTTACCGTCATTCAGGCCGGCCCCTGTGTAGTTACGCAGGTCAAGACAGCCGAGAGCGATGGCTACAACGCTATCCAGATGGGATATGATGATGTTAAGACCACTCGCAGGAACAAGCCGCAGCTCGGCATTGCATCTAAGACCAATACAGTGCCGAAGAGATTCGTCAGAGAGATGCGTCTGCCGGCTGATGCCAAGCCGGAATATAAAGTGGGCGATTCCATTACTGTCTCAATCTTTAATGAAAATGAGTTTGTCGATGTTATCGGGACCAGTAAGGGCAAAGGTTTTGCCGGCGTGATGAAGCGATATCATTTTGGCGGTATGCCAAATTCGCACGGCACCGAACGAAAGCATCGCTCACCCGGCTCAATCGCCAGCCACGGCACCGACCGCGGCCACGGCGGCAACCTGCATAAGGGCAAGAGAATGGGGGGGCATCTTGGTAACTGTCGGATTACAACCAAGAACCATAGATTGATAGCCGTGGACAAAGAGAATAATCTGTTGGTTGTGAAAGGATCAGTGCCGGGGTCTGCGGACGGGTATTGTGTTGTCCGCACCGCCAAGCGAGGCAAGTAATCAGAGGATGGAAATCTGGGAATGATTAGTCTGGCTGTTTACAATACGGATGGTCAAGAGGTTGATAAGCTCGAGGTTGACGAGGCGGCCTTTGGCGGCTCGGTCAGATATTCGCTGCTCAAGCAGGCGATAGTTATGTATCACGCCAGCAAGCACTTAGGAACGGCTACGACCAAAGGCAGGAGCGATGTGGAGGGTTCGGGCAGAAAAATATACAGGCAGAAGCATACAGGGCGTGCCCGTGCCGGCACAATCAGAACCGGCAAGCGAGTCGGCGGCGGGATGACCTTTGCGAAAAAAGCCAGGGATTTTAGACAGTGTATGCCCAAAAAGCAAAGGAAACTGGCCAGAGATTCGGCGATACTGGCAAAACTTCTGACCAACAACGTTGTGGTTGTGGATAAACTGGACTTTCAGAGGCCAAAAACGAAGGATTTTGCACGCGTCCTGGGCAATTTGAAAATCGACCGCAGTTGTCTGGTAACGATAACAGATTATGACAACAATCTATACAAGTCGGCAAGGAATGTTCCCAAGATTGCCGTTATGCCGGTAGCACAGTTGAATGCCGGCGATATATGCAGCCACTACAAAATGTTGTTCACTAAGGATGCCTTTTTGTCTTTGGTGAATAAAGACCGGACGGAAGAGAATTAGCAGGTGCTGGCGTGGACGACCATAACATCATATTTCGACCTTTAATTACAGAGCAGGGCGTCCACCTCGCAAATACAAGGGGGGCGTACCCCTTTGAGGTAAATAAAAAGGCCAACAAGACTGAGATAAAAAATGCTGTTGAAAGAATGTATAGTGTGAAGGTTCGCAAGGTAAGAACGGCCAATCGCAAGGGCAAATATCGACGAAAAGGCAAAAATTTTGGCTACACCCCAAGCTGGAAAAAAGCCGTTGTTTACCTCGAACCGGATTACCATATCGACTTGTTCTAAGAGAAAAAAGAGGGGGTATGAATTATGGGTATTCGAATTTATAGACCGACAAGTGCGGGGCGTAGAAACAGCTCGGTCAACGACTATGCTGAGCTGACGACCGATATGCGCGCCAAGTCCCTGTGTGTCCGGCTGGGAAAAAGCGGCGGAAGGAACCATTCCGGCATTACCACTTCCAGATTCAGAGGCGGTGGGGCAAGAAGGATTTACCGCTTTATCGATTTCAAACGCGATAAAGACAACATCCCCGCAAGGGTGGCAACAGTTGAATACGACCCCAACAGAAATTGCTTCATATCGCGGTTGAACTATGCTGACGGCGAAAAAAGATACATACTGGCGCCGCTGAGGATAAAGGTCGGTGACCTGGTAATGAGTGGGACATCCTGTGAGCCGAGAGTTGGCAACTCGATGCCGCTGGAGGCAATACCGAGTGGTATGGAGATTCATAATGTCGAGATGATAGCCGGCCAGGGCGGAAAACTCGTTCGCACAGCCGGCGGCACAACGAGAATTGTTGCCAAGGAAGGCGACTGGGCCACCATCATTCTACCAAGCGGTGAGATGCGGATGCTCCGCAAGGAATGCCGGGCGACGATTGGTCAGCTCAGCAACCCTGACGACCAGAATGTCAGGATTGGCAAGGCCGGGC
>CAZKOQ010000104.1:0-9501 GCA_964554425.1 uncultured Pirellulales bacterium
ATGATGGCCAGGTAAATTTGCCGGATTTTGCGATTTTGGCCTCGCACTGGCTGGAAGCTGCCGAATAACAGTTTAGTTGTGACCTGGAATCAACAGAACTGTGAGCATTATGCTTGCAGCCCTCTTTTTCTAAGGTAATTTTTAGTGTGGAGAAAATATTCACTCGCCCTGAAAGCCATAAAAGGCGCTTCACCAACATTTCGGCTCAGCTAACCATTTAAGCAAATAATCATCCAAACCTCGTCTGCCATATCGCGGCAAGAATATTTGGGTCAAAAGTAAGCTGTATCCTGTTGGTGTATGTTCGATTGATTTTCGTCGAGACCAACAAAATCAATCCCAAGCTTTGCAGGTATGCCAGGTTTGAATAAAAGTAGCACATGTATATAAGCTTTTTGGTCATTATGGATTGCAGATATTGCGAAAAGCTGTATTTTATTGTTGACATTAAAGTTCATTCTATGTTTTTTGCCCCTTTTGATGATAAAATAGAAAAAGAGGAATTCTTGGACGGTTAGGTCTCCAGCATGGGCAAAAATGACGTTGCAAAAGCCAGTTTATGTCTGCTGCTTGCTGCCGTTGGAAGCACAAAATTGTTTGCCTCTAACAGCAAGCCCCCTGAAAACTGGGTAAGAACAGGAGAGCTCGGCTTAAAACCAAACCGCGTTACTGATACTTTTCCCTTATCTGACCAAAGTAACGAAGGCAACTGGAAAAGATACGAATCCTTGAGCGATGATTTTGAAGGCACGCAGCTTGACCCCAACAAGTGGTGGCCAAAGAACCCAGGATGGTTAGGCAGGCAGCCGGCTTATTTTTCTCCTGGCAATGTGCAGGTGAGCGATGGCAAGCTGCACCTGACGATGAGAAAGCAAGAAGCTCCTGAAATGCCCAAGGCCAAGGGCTATCACACATACACTTCTGCCGCAGTCCAAAGCAAAACCAAGGTTAAATATGGTTACTTCGAGGTCAAGGCCAGGCCAATGAGGTCTCACGGCTCAAGCTCTTTTTGGTTCTATGACATTACTCCAGAATTGTGGACAGAGATTGATGTGTTTGAGATTGGCGGCGGTGCCCCAGGGTTTGAGCGAAAATACAATATGACTTTGCACGTATTCCAGACCCCCACAGAGAAAAAGCACTGGTCAGTGAACGCAGAATGGAGCGCACCATCTGACCTGGCGGATGATTACCACGTTTACGGTCTTGAGTGGGACAAAGAGAAGATTAAGTGGTATTTTGACGGTGTCCTTGTCAGGTGGGTCGAAAACACGCACTGGCATCAGCATCTGACGCTGAATTTTGACAGCGAAACCATGCCAGAATGGTTTGGACTTCCCAAAGACAGCGATTTACCATCTACGTATAGTATTGAATATGTAAGGGCCTGGCAAAAACAGGAAGGCAATAGCAAGCCATTATTCCTGGATATGAAGTTCAGGCAGGGTTTTTTGCTTAACTACCCAACCACAAAAAAGGGCAAAGAAGTAGAGGCTGTTCTTGATTACGGCGATACAAACAACAGACCTGTTTGGAGATTGTGCCAATGGGGCACGAGATACAGCATGGCTTCCTCGCGATGTATTCATCATCCAAACGGAGATATGTCTTACGAAAACGAGGCCAAGAAGATTCTTATAGGGGCAGAGAATTCTGAAAACAGGGACCTTATATTAGAGGTCAGGGGAAGCAAAGAGTATGAAAGGGCGAGAAAGGACGGTGAAAGCTGGCCTCATCTTCTTGTTGAGCAGGATGCGGCTGCGATATATACCATTGATAAGCTGGAAAAGCTCGAGCTCAAGTTAGCCATTAGACTTCTATATTGTAAGAATCATATAGGTAAAGAAGATTACAATCCGCAGCTTCATACCGCACAATTCCAGATGTTCCTGGTTATAAAAAACGTAAATGGCCAGTCGGAAGATTACGGTAATTACTACTGGTTTGGCGTTCCCTTCTTTGATGAAAGGTACGATATTTCGCCCAAGTACGTTGCAAAAGATGCAGGCAAAGAAGATGCTACCGGAAAGTTGATTTACACTATCGACGGTAAAGAGGTCAGTAATGCACCATTGAAGGAAGGTCGGTGGCGAGCAATGCAAAAGGACTTATTGCCCTACATCAAAGAAGGTTTGAAAGAGGCCGTGCGTAAAGGCCATCTAAGTGGCGATAAACTTGCTGATTATGCCATTGTTAACATGAATATGGGCTGGGAAATCCCCGGAACATTCGATGCGGCTGTGCAAATCAAAGACTTAGAAATTGTTGCTGTTTTGAAGGATGACTATCATGGTCCAATCCAATAGCGTGTCGAGAGTTGTTTGCCGAGGCATAACTAATCCAAGGGCTGTTCGATTAAGGGTTGACCGAATCCTGCGCATATTATGCTTTTTGTCTGCACTCCTGGCCGAATGTAACTGTTATGGGGGTATCTTCGAGATATACCCCGCAACCGTGGATTCCCAAGAGGAATTTGAAACTATCGCAAATTCCCTTAAGCCAAGTGATGAGCTGATGTTGCATGGAGGCGTCTATTCACAGAACAGCCGACGGGCCATTACCGCCAAAGGGACTGCAACTAAGCCGATTATTATTCGAGCTGCAAAAGGCGAAAAACCATTGCTTACTCGTCCAGCAGACAATATTGATAAGCATAATAATATTGAGTTTGTTGACTGCTGCTATCTTGTCATTCGGGGAATTGGATTCAAAGGTGGTAGTTGTGGAGTGAGGTTTATCCGCGGGCATCATATTACATTTGAAGAATGCGAGATTTACGAGACCGGTAACAATACAATAACAATGAATAGCGGAGACTGTGATTACTTTATTATCCGCAAGAATCACATTCATCACACAGGTCTGAGCAACTCCGGTCCTACAGAGGGAGAAGGCATGTATATCGGCGCCCACGATGGGTCATATATTACGACCAATACACTGGTTGAAGGAAATTACATTCATCATTTGCGGAGCACAAGTGATGGTGGAAACGATGGCATCGAAATCAAGTTCGGGTCTTATGGTAATACTGTCCGAGACAATGTCATTCATAATACAAATATTGGCAGGCAGTATCCGGGTATCTTCGTATATGGCGGCGGCAAAGGGACCAACATCGTGGAGGGAAACGTCATCTGGAACGCCGGGGAAGGTATCCAGGTGGTCTCTGATGCGATTGTGAGAAATAACATCATTTTTAACTGTTCGATGACCGGAATCACAGCAGCTCCCCACGCTGCTGTGCCCGCGATGCGCAATGTCGAGATTGTCAATAATACCATTGTGAATCACCCCAGAGGTGTGCTTATCCGATGGTCGAAAGCAACCAATATGGTTTTCTGCAATAATGCCGTTTATTGTCCAGATGCTGCGGCTATTGATGCATCTGGAACAGATAGTGCTGTTTTTAGCTCTAACTACGTTGCAGGCGGTTTAACGGGCGTAGTGATTGATAACAATCGCTTTTATGATGGGGGCACAATTTCAACGGCTTTTAGCTCGCCAGGCGCAAACGACTATTGGCCCAAGCCCGGCTCTCCTCTGCTAAACCACGCCGATTCTGATTTTGGTCCAAAGTTGGATTTCAACCGTATTGCAAGAAAGCCACCCTTTGATGTCGGTGCCTACGAAGCTGAAGGATACACACAAAATCCTGGCTGGCGGATACAGGCAGGATTCAAGGTTGGCCGCTAACTTAGTTGAAGATATTTTACATCCCATAAAGTTTGCGCCATCCAGCTAACTTAAGAGAACACATCATAGTTGTTGTAAAAGTCTTTCCCCGAAAAACATTTTCGTTGTTGGTCTATAAGCTTTCTTCTTGCATCACCTCTACTGCGCAGAGGATTGGCGATTGGTTCATTGATGATAATTTTTCGTTTTTGGGAACAAGTTCGACATTTAGGTCACAAGTAACTTGGACGTTGTCGAACTGTTTCACAATAGCCCTACCCGGACCTGCAGCTTCCTTTACGATGTCAAAATCCTTAAGTACCATCTGGCCTTGCAATTTAATGATGAATACGCGCTGGCCAGCTTGCTGGTTTTCCAGCTCTGCAAAGTAGAGTCGAACCTTATATTTGGACGGCTTATCCTTCTGGTCCAAAAGCGGTATGGTAAAGCGCTTTAGGCCTTGACCACCGCAAGTAAATACCCAGGGTTTGTCGGCTCCAGATACAGGTTTTGCCTCGCTACTATGGAAAAAGTATCCGCCACCTTCCAGAAATTCGGTTTGTATTTCGAGGGGGAAACCCATCGCCTTTCGGTCAGAAGGTAGTTCGGGTCTGGGATATGCAAACCAGAGTACACCATCGTTATCGCGTCTATCACCTGGAGCGCCCAGGTTGATAGCCAGGTGACGGACAGGTGTATTGGCTCCGCCGGCGCTATAAATTGCCCATCGTTGATGGTCGGGAGACGGCTCCAGAGCAAGAGAGCAGACTATGGGATAGAGACATAGACAACCGGCGCTGGCTTCAGGTATCAAGGCAAGCCCATCGGCGCAGATAGCATTAATCCAGCAGCCGGGGCGATGACCGGCGAAATGCCGGATACCACTATCGTCGCGAAGGTCATAGTAGGCGGTGTCACCGGAACGCATTAAAAGCATTTGGGGGCAAGCCGATATGGCCCCACAGTGATGTCCAGGTCGCAGGAATTGCCACGGTGTTTCAGTATCGGTTAGTGGGTGGTGACGCGTCTTTTGCTGGCCGGTTTGCAGGTCAAAGGCCCAGGGCTCGGCAATAACGGTGTCGCCGGTGATAACAGGTCGGTGACGATAGTTTGCGTCTTTTGCCCACAACAACTGGCCATTTTTAGCAGATAAAGCTACCAGGCGTCGGCTGGAGAATTCACCAGCAAGGAACTGTCTCCAATAATGGCCATTGGCATTGGCGCCGCAGAGCAATAGGACACCGTCGCTATAAATGACCGACAATTCACCCCCACCTATACCGATTTTGCTGCAGTCGGTGACATCGACTGGTTTAACCCAGATTTTACCGCCTGTTTTGGCATCGAGGCCAACTGCGAGGCGGGCATCCATTTTCTTCAGTTGCTGTTCTATTTTCTTTGCCTCTTCGGTGTTGAGATTTTTTAGACCAGACTTGTCGCCACTTAGTAATTCCTGTCTTTGCTGTGGTGATAGAGAGCTATCGATAAAGAATATCCAGCCACCACCTATAGCGATGGTCAGGTTACCGATGTTTTTACCGTCATAGGTCCAGAGGGTTTGGCCGGATGGAGCATCAATAGCAAAAACCGAATCGGAGATGCCGGTTTTTGTCAGTGTGCTGCCGTAGAGAATGTCGTCAACGTAAGCGATGTATCCCCATCTGCGAGGAGTATTTCCGGGTGTTGAAGGCATCTTATAAGTTTGGCGAATTTCGCCGGTTTCGGCATCGAGGCGGAGGCATTTGTCGTTTACTATTACGAAGAAACTATCCGGCGAGGCGGCCAAATTGCTGCATTCGACTGCTTTCAGGTCCGTGCGTACGGCGCCAGAGATGTTACGTTTCCACTTTAGCAGGCCGTTGTATGAGTCGTAAACCATAACGATGTTCTCGCCCTGAATAAATAAGCAGCCATTGACGGCAAGCGGTGAAGCAGCGGCATCGTGACGATTAACCATCGGTGCGGGGCCAGGTTCACCAAACCACAACAAGCTCAGAGAGCCGCCGAGAATGAGGTCGTCGCTGCAAGCGGTATTGCCCGGCTCTGCATACTGGTGAGTCCACTTACCAGCACCCGGCAATGGTCCGCGTTTCAATGTTGCCCAGCGTCCGTTTACCTCGCTGATTCGGCATCGGCCTAATTCCAGCTGCATCATCCAATTTTGCAGTTGTTCTGAAGAAGGAGCCGGCGCCGTATCTGCTCCTGCAGCAGGTGCTCCGAGACAGATGACGCCGCCACAGGGTTTTAAGTGTCGAGCAATTTTGTTGAGGTCGCCGGGAATTTTCCCTGTTACAATTAAACTATCAGAAACAATCAGATTGGCGAAATAGTTTGAGTAAGGTAGTGACGAAAAGTCTGCCTGGTCGATGGTTATTCGCTGGCCATATAATCCTGCTGCGTCGAGAGCTAATCTTGCAGAATGAGCTTTTTCTGGATTGGGCTCTACACCAATAATAATTAGGTCGGTTCGGCGAGCCAGCTCATAGGCCAGTCGGCCATATTCGGCACCCAAGACAAGGCCATATCCTTTGGTAACGCCTGTTTCCATAATGAGAGCTTCGGCGGCGGCTTTATAGACGCTGGTAAGCTCATCTTCAGGGTAAGGATTTGCGATAGGATGGCTAACTCTCTCGGCTGTAGGGGCTTTATCCTTGGCAGCATTGTCTGAATCAAAGCAATAAATCTTTCCTTTATCAGTGCTGATATAAAGGTGTCCGTCGGCAACCGCCAGGCCTCGCGCTTTACCATCGACCTTAGTGCTCCATTCAACCTTGCCGTCTTGGCGATTTATGGCAATAGCCTCGCCATCTCCCCCTGCCAACACAAGATTGCTACACACTATTAGCTCTGCATCGCACTGGCTGGGCAACTGCCAGCTGATGGATGGTGAGATATTTTCCTGCCGGAGCTTTTCAAGTGTTTCCTTCGCAGCTTTTAATTCCTGTTCGGCCTTTTGGCGCTCATCTGGCTGGGTCCTTGCAACCTTACTTTGTAGTGATTTTATCTTATATTCCAGAGAATTACGCTCGCCGCTGGCTTTTGCATACCCTAATCGATTCATAGCGACGATTTCACTTCCGCTGGCCATATAGGCCATATTACCTGCTATGGTAAGCAGTCGGCCTGGGAACCAAGCAAAGCCGGTCTTTCCGGTTTTCTGGTCAAGGGCCAAAAGATGGTTCTGCGTTCCGGTATAGATTTGCTCGTCGGCTAAAAGTGCGTAGGTGCCACCGATAACACCGCCGGCTTCCTCGGCCCTCCAGCCATACTTACGGATAAAATTTAGCTTCCCCGTTGCTCGCTCAAAAGCGGCAGGCAATGCTCTGCCTGATGGGACAAAAAGTTGAGTAGAACTGGCCAGCAGGTATCCCTGGGGGGAGAGGTCGTTGCGGTTGGCGTTTTGCTCACTGATGGTGTCATTTTTCCAGATAAGCTGGCCATCATCGACACGGACGGCGTAAAGATAAACGTTCTCATGGGGGAATATTCCGGCGCCAAAGTAGGCGGTCCCATCACTAACCAGCACGCCGGTTCGGATAGGCCAGCGTGAAATCATCTTTTCATTGCCCAGCAGCTTTTCGTCTTTTGGCCCGCCGCGTATTTTCCAGAGCAGTTGTCCATCGGCAGCATTCAAGCAGTAAACAAAACCGTCATCCGAGCCAACAAAAACTCGGCCGTTCCAGACCGTAGGGGCCAGGCGGACGGGTCCGCCGGCGAAAAAAGACCAACGATGCTGGCCTGTAGTTACATCGAGAGCATAAACCTTGTGGTCAGTGGAAGAGCCGAAATACAGTAGATTACCAACTACTGCTACCTGGAAGGCGTCATCGAAAATAACTCGATGACGGAGGATGAAACCCTCTCTCGGACTCTCGCCAGGACCGGACCAAGCCGGTCGGGGAGGATGAATCGGCGCATATACCCAATGCAGAGTCAGTGGTGCCGTAAGCGATTCGGGCGTGCAGCCGGTGCGAGCGATGTCGTGCCGGTAGGTTGGCCAATCCTCTGCTGTGGCCAAGGTACTCAGTAAAAACAGAGATAAAAGAAAGACTTTGAAGTGGCCGGACTTTAAATCTAACATTAAAAGCACTCCTTAACCATTTTGTAAGCTCTATTGTCTATCTAAACGTGAAAAGCCGATAACCTGGTCGAAAGACAAAGTTTTTAATCGCCACTTAACTATCCAAAAACACTATAAAGAAAAATTATTTTAAAGATATAAATAAGGTGACAGCAGTCACCACGGGTAAAAAGCTAAGTAAAAAATTTATCTTTCGCTGAAGGATATCTTTAAAGATAAGATTCAAAGTGGTCATAGATTTCTCCTCGTTGCTCGCAGGACAATAATCAGACCGACCACAATAGTCAAAGCGGCCAACCCGACAATAAAGTACAATGGCTTTAGCAATACTGGTTTGCTTTCAGCCAAGAAAGAGTTCTCCGGTGGCGCATTAGTATCAAATGTTGCCGGCCAGTGGATATTCTGGACTTGGGCAGGCAGGTTTTGCTGGGTCTGGTTTTCTGATTCCGGTTCCATAATAAACTCCTGGTAACCGAGTGGAACAGATGGATAGAAATCGCCGCCTATTCCTTTATTTATTATCCAGCTCATTTCTATTTTTACGATCGGACTCTCGGGGTCAAAACCGAGCGATTCAGCAGCTTGTGCTTGAATTTTTCGGTCCCATCTAACTGGCAGCATAGTGCCTCGCAACCATCTGTAATCCAGCCCACATTCGCAATCGCTGCCGATTACAAAAAGGATGGAGGCGAGGTTTCCCTCGGTTATTTGCTGGCCTTCAAACAAAGGGCCTATCCATCTTCCTCTTCCGTAAAAAATCGCTGCGTACGGCCCATTCACATCTTGTAGCTCCAGGCCCAGGGACCAGAGCAAAATCTTTTCGTCAGGAAGTGTTCTCCAGTCAATTACCACTATCTCTGGAGGATGAGCGATGGGTTTAGGCATTATTTCCATTTGCAAGGCTACGGACTTAATGGCGGCATTAGCAGCGCCTTTTGCCATTTTATTGGCCAGTTCGTCAGGTCCTTCAATCAGCAATATCGCACCATAGGTTTTGGCGACTTTTTCGATGATTTCCCGGCGTTTTGGCGAGAAGATAATTTCTTCAAGCGCCAATTGCAAAGTTTGCCTAAAGGGCTGGTTAGGTTTTGTAACCGGAACGGCAAGGGACTGCCCTTCAGGGGAAACAAGGATTACAGAGGGAAAGGTTTGTATTTGCCGCAAAGCAAGATATTTCAACGCTGGATGATTTCTCTGCTGGTTTACATCGATAACTTCGAGCTTAACATTGGTGTCCGCAAGGACAGTGTCTGATATTTGGTTCGAATCGGGTATAATATCTGGCAGGGTATCCTGGTTGGCATAGACATAAAGGTAATACGCCTCGGCGCCAAGGTTAATAAACCCGGTCTCACGCACATTATATCTGCAGGCAAGAGATGCCTCGATTTCTAAAAAAAACAGCAAAAAAATAATCGAAAGTAGTCTATATAATTTCTTCACAGAGGTATCCGTGTTTAATTTTGACAATACCGAAGATTTTGCTCGATCCCCAGTATTATTTCTTCATTTTCATACTATCATACAGCATATTGGCTTTCGGGAGAAACACAAAACGGCTATCCTGATAACACATGAATATTATGGAGATGCAGAACATCAACGAGATTAGAGTATGCTCTGCATTTAGCTGTGCAAATGCTGCGCCAGTTAGATGAGCTACCGGGTTGAATGGACCAGCGAGTTCGATTCTAACATATCCGCCGCAGTTGCGCCAGCGGATAATCCGGATGGAAAATTTGTTC
>CAZKOQ010000105.1:0-9463 GCA_964554425.1 uncultured Pirellulales bacterium
CACTACTTGTCCCTGCCGCCGCCACCAGCCCGGAATTAGCCCCTACCGTTCCCTGGAAACGAACCAGCCCTGTTACACCGTTCTCTATCGTCAACGCCGCTCCTACGCCGGTTCCAAGATTCGTCACAGCACCTGTAACCGTAGTCGTTCCAGCGCCAATACCTGCCGCCAGCGTAAGATTCTGCGCACCTGTCAGAGACCCTATTTGAATACCACTGCCATTCGAATTCAGCGTTACCGGTCCTCCTGACAGAGTAGTTGCACCAAACGTTAGCCCGTCAAATCCGCTGAATGTCAGTCCATCAAGCTGAACATTACCGGGAAGACTTGTCCCTGTATCACCATTGGCTAATGTTACATCCTGGTCAAACCGTACATTGCTCGTAGCTCCGGCAGCCACCAGACCTGAATTTGCTCCTACCGTCCCCTGAAAACGAACCAGCCCTGTTACTCCATCCTCTATCGTCAACGCCGCTCCTGTGCCGGTCCCAAGATTCGTTACATTACCAGTAACCGTAGTCGTTCCACCACCAATACCCGCCGCCAGCATAAGATTCTGCGCTCCTGTCAGAGACCCTATCTGAATACCACTGCCATTCGAATTCAGCGTTACCGGCCCACCTGACAGAGTAGTTGCTCCAAACGTTAATCCGTCATACCCGCTGAATGTCAGACCATCAAGCTGAACATTACCAGGAAGATTAGTCCCTGTATCACCATTAGCTAATGTTACACCCATGTCAAACCGGACATTGCTCGTAGCTCCCGCAGCCACCAGACCTGAATTTGCTCCAACATACATCTCGAAATGAACCAGCCCTGTTACTCCATCCTCTACCGTCAACGCCGCACCCGTGCCGGTCCCAAGATTCGTTACGTTGCCCGTAACCGTAGTCGTCCCAGCGCCAATACCCGCCGCCAAAGTAAGATTCTGCGCTCCATCAAGAAACCCTATATTAATACTACTGCCATTCGAATTCAGCGTCACCGGTCCACCCGACAGAGTAGGTATCCCAAATCTCAGCCCATCAAACCCACTGAACGTCAGACCATCAAGCTGAACATAGCCGAGAAGAGCTGTCCCCGTATCACCATTGGCTAACGTAACATCCTGGTCAAATCGAACATGGCTACCTCCAGCAGCAACCAGCCCCGAATTAGCGCCTACCGTCCCCTGGAAACGAACCAGCCCCGTTACTCCATCCTCTATCGTCAACGCCGCCCCTGTGCCGGTCCCAAGATTCGTTACATTACCAGTAACCGTAGTCGTTCCAACGCCAATACCTGCCGCCAGCGTAAGATTCTGCGCACCTGTCAGAGACCCTATCTGAATACCACTGCCATTCGAATTCAGCGTTACCGGCCCACCCGACAGGGTCGTTGCACCAAACGTTATCCCGTCATATCCGCTGAACGTCAGACCATCAAGCTGAACATTACCGGGAAGACTCGTTCCAGTATCGCCATTGGCTAACGTAACATTGTCGTCAAACCGAACACTGCTCGTATCGCCCACCGCCACCAGCCCTGAATTAGCCCCTACCGTTCCCTGGAAACGAACCAGTCCTGTTACACCGTCCGCTATCGTCAACGCTGCCCCTGTGCCGGTTCCAAGATTCGTCACAGCACCTGTAACTGTAGTCGTTCCACCACCAATACCTGCTGCCAGCGTAAGATTCTGCGCACCCGTCAGAGTCCCTATCTGAATACTACTACCATTCGAATTCAGCGTTACAGGTCCACCTGATAGAGTTGTATTACCGAATATTAATCCGTCATATCCGCTGAACGTAAGACCATCAAGCTGAACATTACCAGCAAGATTCGTCCCCGTATCACCATTGGCCAGCGTAACATTTTCGTCAAACCGAACACTGCTCGTAGCGCCAGCCGCCGCCAGTCCGGAATTCGCCCCTACCGTTTGCTGGAAACGAACCAGTCCTGTTACACCGTTCTCTATCGTCAACGCCGCCCCTGTGCCGGTTCCAAGATTCGTCACAGCACCTGTAACCGTAGTCGTTCCACCACCAATACCTGCTGCCAGCGTCAGATTCTGCGCCCCACCAGTCAGAGACGATATCTGAATACTACCCCCATTCGAATTTAGCGTTACAGGTCCGCCTGATAGGGTCGTCGTCCCAAATGTTAGACCGTCATATCCGCTGAACGTCAGACCATCAAGCAGTACCGTACCAGCAAGATTTGTCGCCGTATCACCATTCCCCAGGGTCACATCGTCCTTAAAGGTTACCGCACCGGCTCCACCGGCCTTAGTTATGCCGGATGTCGCCTGCAGTGTGCTCTCAAATACAGTCGTACCTGTAGATATGGCCAGCGCCGCCCCCGCCCCATCACCTATAGGAGTCGTATTGCCTACGGCTGCATTGAAGGTCGTAGTGCCAGTACCAGCATCAAGCGCCAAATCGTATGCTCCATCTACGGTACTCTGAAAATTAATATTTCCCCCTACACCTGCACCGGTGCTTAAAGCCGCACTTGCTCCTAGTTCAACAGCATCATTAAAAGTAATATCAGCGCCTGATGTCGAAATGTTATTATTAAGATAAATTGTCGTTACATCTGAATCAAGATACACAGAGCCGGCACCGGTGTTAATAGCTCCATTAACAGTAATGTTGTCGTTCGCCGACACGTTAAGCAAGCCGCCACCGGTAGTAATTGCCCCCATAGCGAGACTGCCAATCCCGCTGAAGTAAACGCCACCTGGAGCATTGGTAACAACAACATCATCCTGACCATCCGCGAATTCGATACGGTTAGCAGACGAACCTATCGCTCCCGCACTGGTTAAGGTAATGGTGCCTGTCGTGCTGATTTCCGCATAAGTATTATCCGTCACACCCGCATTGACAATACCTCCGGTACCGGTGCGAACCGTAACATTTCCAGCTCCGCCCGTGGCAAAAGCCGTCGCCGTACCATCATCGTCAAAAGTAACGCTTCCAATACTGCTATTGCTATTTATTTCTATGGCCGCTCCGGCAACAGGCGATGTGGCTGTTTGTACCATAATAGCTCCGCTCTGTGCTCCCTGTTCGCCAAACCGGATGGTTCCAGCACCCTGGATATTAGTAAGCTCGGTATCACTGACATTATAATTACTTCCTCCTATTCCTATTGACATCGTTCGTGTAGCAAGGTTTGTGTAGAAGTTTACTGCGCCATTAGTTCCTGCGGTAACATTTGCACCTAACGCAATATCTCCCGCTCTTAATGTAATGCTTCCATCGGTAGCTACCGCACCGCCATTAGTGGTATCCAGTGCTGCTGCGACAGTCAGACGGCCATCGACATTAGAAGAATAAGGAGCAGTCTGGTCGCCCGCACTTAAAACGATGTCTCCGCCGTTGGTAGTAATGGAGCCGCCGATTGTCATATCGTGGCCTGCCTGGAACGTAACTGTTTCGCCAGCAGCTTGATTGAGTAAATCAAGAGTTACATCACCGTTAACAGTGAAATCCCTGTCGGCCTGCAGAGTAATAGCACCATTCAGAGCTTCAACAGCCGCTTCACCAATCGTGAAATCTACGGTAATAGGCGGAAAACCATCGTCAAAGTCAATGGCATTATCAGCAACTTCACCATCATTTGCGCCTGCCGCGAGCTGAATAGTTATGTCCCTCGGGTCAAGAAGTATTGTTCCATCTTTTCCGGAAGCAGCACTTGTATCAGCAAAGCCATAAAAGTAGAGTCCTTCATCGGCAGATACTTCTATGAAACCGCCGTCACCGGTTGTTCCACCTTTTGCTTCAATTACCGCTCCTGATGGGAAATAAGTATTTTTATCAGATAAAATCGTTACTTCACCGCCGCTGCCGTTGAGTCCGCCGTTTGCGGTGGTTAAGCTGCTACTGCCAAGAACGGTCATATCACCAGCCCAGAGATCAATGCTGCCTCCGTCACCCTCGATAGCATCTGCCAGGACATCTCCAAATTGCCCGAGGCGTGCAGTGGCCTGCATTTCGACCTGTCCGCCTTCGACGCCGGTAACGTCAATCGTTCCCGTGTTAATTATGTCCTTACCTTCTACAACTGCCGTACCACCTGCTCCGGAACCGCTCTTTGCCTCTATGGTGCCGGTATTGGTAATTAGTCCATCGGCAGCAGCAAGTTTGACCTGGCCGGCATTACCGGTCTGGACCGAGGCCGACAATGAGCCGACGTTTGAGATTGCCTGTGAGTAAATATCGCCCGCGGCAGCGAGGATTATTGTGCCCTCGCCAACATTGACAGCGCCCTCATTAAGAATGGCTGCGCCTTCTATTGGTTCAGCCGAGCCAGGTGAAGACGGCACATCCATTTCGACCACCACATCGCTGCCCACTTCGCCGATGAACACCCTGTCTCCTGCGGTCATTATGACATATCCAGCGGGACAGTTTATTGTGCCGGAGTTAGCAACCTGCTTACCAATGAGATAAACTTTCTCCGCGGTAATAGCGCCCTGATTGATTACAGGGCCGTTGCCGCCGGCAAAATTATACCGTCCATTTATGAAGTCGAGGTCCGAGATATTAAGGGCTGAAGCTACCAACTGGTTGACATTTATCCTGGCCCCATTGCCAATGATAACACCTGCGGGGTTGATAAAGAAAACCCTGCCGTTCGCCAATAGTGTCCCATCAATCACCGTCGGATTTGCAGACAGAATGCGGTTCAAGACCGAGGCACTGCTGCTGGGCTGGATAAACTGGACAATCTCCGGCCGCGCAATATCAAATCTGCTATAATTGATTATCGCCTTATTAGAAGCGGTTATCGTGGTATTATAGCCAATCTGCTGGAACGATACCTGACCGTTCACGACCTTTGCCCCCTCCGGCCCTGCGAGGGCAATTGAAACGCACAGACTAAACACCGCACAGGCCATTATCACATAAGTGCCGATTCGGCTGCTCAAAGGTCTTGTCTGATTCCTGTAATTCATTTTATTTATCTCCTGACAAATATAATACATTTTTATAACATCGACATAATCAACTCTTACCTGTAAAATTGAATCAGCCGGCTCCAATTCAAGGCGGATTTTCACCAACGATATATGAGAGTAAGATGCAGCCTGCCGTCGCCGCTGTCTGTGCCCTCCACAGAGTGCAAAGCCAGCGCATAATATATTGACGCATCAAAATTCTTTCCCATCTCAAGAAGGGTGCCCACACCTGCACCCCACAAATTTTGAGTCCCTTTCTCGCCCGGCACAGGGTCTTGTATTTTTGCCTGGCCGTAGTCGGTAAAGGCCAGAAGAGAAACATTTGGAGGCCAGACTTCCTTGCTTTTATTAGAGCGTGGTTGTTCCGGCTCGGCGGAGGTGCCGTTTTTCTCGTATCTTGTTAAATCGAACCTGTATTGAAGCGAAGCTATTACGCCGCCATCTGCAACAACTCTGTCTTCTCTGTAGCCCCTGACTGAATACAACCCTCCAAACGGAGTCATTTTCGCAGGAATCAGCCGTTCATCCGGGAAAATACCTCTGAAAGTGCCGGTCAACTCGTGGACCTTGCTTTCTTCTACGAATTGTCTGTGTGAAAGTGAAGCGGCATATATCGTGAAGTCAGGGTCAGTATTTGTTCTGGCCTCCTGAAAATCACTTTTGCTGGAACCACCAAAACTATCAAGTCTATTAAACGAAAGGGCTGTGCTGGAAATGTCGCTGGAACGATGAATCTCAGCACCAAATCCATATAGGTTCGTCTCGACTTCAGCTTTTATTCCCAATGAGGGCGTAAGCTTGCTTTCTTCGTGGCTTACCGAACCAACAAAGTCAAACAACCAGTCTTTCAGTTGAAATACATTATAGCGTAAAGTACTACCATAGAACCAACCGTTGCCCAAAAAGTCTATCGCAGGCCCGGCATGTGTCGTTACATCAAATTCGGTATAGCCAGCAAAAAATCCAAGACGTAACCGTGGTGAAAATAAAGGTAGCTCATAGCTCCCAAATACTGCATAGTTGTCTTCTATAGAATCCGGCTTGGCCTGATACATAAGGGAAAACCGGTCATCTATACCGGTTAGATTGGTATTAACAACACCGACTCGTGGACTCCATCGACGGTCTTCTGTCCCGGCATTATCGACCTGCATATACCAGTGCCAGGGATTAGTTTCATAAACATCGTAGTTCAAATTAAGCTCATCCGGTTTATCACTTCTGGAAACAACCGCAGAGACGTACCTATCAGGGTTAAGATTGAGCAGCCGTATAAAATTATCCAACGTTTCCTTTCGGATTACCTGTCCCTGCTCCACCGGTGACCAAGCTTCAAGTACGGAACTCTTTAACACCTCTTTTTCCTGTTTCTGACGGTCAAAATCATATCTCCTTATTGCGATGTTGGCTACTTTTCCCTCGATAATGTGTATCGGCAGGATTCCACCCTCCAGCTCCGCAGCCCCCTTCACTGCCTTTGCTGGAACATATACATAGATGCCGGCATAGCCCTTTTTCTGGTACACAGACAGCAGATATTGAGTTAAGCCCTTAATGGTTTTCTGGGAGACTTGTCGCTGCTGACCCGGCTGATTAATTATCTCACGCAAGACTCGAAGCTCATAGACCTCCTCAACCTTCACATTGTCCTTTTGTTCATAGACAGTGTAAGTTGCAGGTAGTCTATCCAGCAACTCATCGGTCGATATCAAGGTGTTCCCGTCTATCCGCAGCTCTTTAACCAAAAATCGAGGACTTGTATCCTCGGAAGAGCTTAACTTAGTATTGGAAGCAGTACCCGCAACAGCCGGGCCTTTTGCGGCTGGGTCATTGGCTCTGGTAAAACCAGTGAACAAGAAAAATAGTGACACTACCGTTAAGAGCATTTTTCCCATTGGCTCGCTCATAGAAATCTCCTTAAATTGACAAGACCCAGGACGAATTGTAACAGAGGCAGGTTTTGGAATGTCGCAGACCGCGTTATAAAATCCTTCGTGGCCATCAGTGGAAGATACTTGAAAATCCTTTTGCTTTCCAATACAGCCCAGTTAAACAATGATTATAACAAGTTACCCACTCGCTTATATTTCGGCAGAAATTAAATGTAAACAAAAAAACAAAAAAATATAAAAATTTTGGGACGCTTCGTAATTGTCTGTTTCTGTGGAATGAGTATTATCGGAACAAGAACAAAAGTAAGGAAAATAGGGTTTCCTACTTTTTCAATCAATTGTCAGGTCAGCCCTAATCTTTCGGCCTCGCTGTACAGGTCGTACTGTTTCATCTTTTTGAATAAGGTCGTGCGGTTTATACCAAGCGCCTTACCAAAGCTATCAAGAAGGCAAGAAAGTTCTGTCCACTTTTGGTCTTGGCCACCGTGTAGATAATCTTGCCGGTCTTGTAATCGACTCCGCCATAGACCACCCGCTTTTCATTCTTGCCCGGAGAAGGAATCTGGGGCTGTTGGCCTACAGTTCCCCACATTTGCGTCAATGTGGGGTGCCGGTGAATCTCCGTCTCATCTTGAAAGACCAGTGCCTCTTCGGCATCGTCCTTCATCGCTTTTTTTTCAAGCCAATAAGGTTTTTTTTGGCCTTGCGGTATGCCTTTTCGTCCCTTTTGCCCTTGAGGGTATGCTTGGGCCGATGGATGGAAAACCCCTCTTGGTGTAGGAGTCTTCGCAATTGATCGTCGCTGAAGCGAATCCCTGTTACCCTGGCCAGATGTTCGGCCAATCTCGCCGCCGACCAGGTAGAAAAGCCGTATCCCAATGTCAAGGGATTGGTTTGTATTGCCAGCTTCAGATGGTTGATAAATTCCGGCGTGGCCCGACTGGGCCGGCCAGGCGGCTTGATTGGATGCAATGCCTTGGCCCCGCCTTGTCGATAGAGCTTGCGCATCCGAGCCACCGTATCCGTGCAACAGCCCAAATCCTTGGCGATAGAGGCCTTCGACCGGCCTACTGCGGACATCAAAATAATCGTGCAGTTGCGAAAGACATCGGCCGATGGCGTGGTTATTCGCAGACGATCCAGCTCGTCCCACTGGCTTTCTGTCAATGTTATTGTGCGTCCCATGACGACCTCCCGGCGGTTCCACCGCCTTCAAACATATTAACAAGGTCGTCAAAATGGGGTTTTCTATATGAATCATTTTGCGTTTCTACTTTGTATTTGCCCATATAAAACGAATCCAGGGTAACCGTATGGACAGGACGTTCATCTGACCAACCATCGCCGATACTATCGCCCATCTGGAAAGAGCCGGCGGGGATAAGAACCATATCCTATGACACTATTGTTTTACCATCGTCGGCAGCGATTTTGACCTTGTAGTTTGTGCCATAGGCACTGGGTAAATCTGTTGCACAATCCCAGATGATATATTTATCTGTGCCAGGACTTATATTAGCCCCAATTTCGCCAGTGAAGGATACGGCTGTAACAGTCCAGGTGCTGCCGCCATCGCTGCTTACCTGCACAGACACGGTGAATTTATCGCCATCGGCATCATCATAAAGGTTATCACGAATATTAACAAGCTTGTAGCCATCCGTCTGCTGGCTGACCGTTACGTTGCTGACTACAGGGGGCGGAGTTGGCCCAAACATGACTTGTTGTAAAAAGGAAAATAATTGGCGCCAAGAGAAATATGTAACCTTTAATCGCAAAGTCTCCTACAAGAAATACATAATGGAAGGGAATCTTTTCCACCTTCCCCCTTCATTAAAAACAACGTGATTATTTCATAAAGCCTGCCTTAGTACAATCAAAATATGCCCGCTCACATTTTTATAAGTCAAGTTATACCAATTGTAAATAGTTAAGGCGCTGCAATAGATAGATAGAAGTATGATAGAAAGCTACTCTCGACACTGAAATTATCAAATCTATTTGTCGAGCAAAGTACGCCGAGCGCAAATATTAATCACAATTGGTATTATATCAAGAAATTGCATAAAAATAATGCCGGCAGCAATCTGAGGATGAAGATAACCGGTCTAAATTCTTGATAAAACTGATTTTAGGAGCTTACAATGAGGGGGATTTTCACAGCCAATTCCTTATTGGTAGCAGATCGACAGATTGACGAAGAACAGGATCAATATTTGTATAAATTTTATTTGTAAGCATCGACGATGAGTGTTCCAACAGCCGCTGTGTAACAGCTGTGGACACACCTTTTTGGGCAAGCATTGAGCCGAAGGTCTTACGAAGGTCGTGAAATTTCACATCGGCTAATCCGGCATCCTTGCATATCCTTTTCCATCGCTTGTGGCTGAAATTATCATCATTGAATAGTCTTTCCTGTTCGGAATTCGAACTGTTAAGATATTTTTTCAACTCTGCCATCACCGCAGCAGGTACAGGACGAGCTCCCATACTCTTCCTGGTTTTTCTGCTCGTTGTAGTAATATAGTTGTTTGCAAAATCAATATCAGAAATTCTCAACGATTCAATGTCACCCCGCCTGAGACCTGTACCTAAAGCCAACAAGATTCGTATTTTCATT